>JABDRA010000086.1 GCA_013041995.1 Anderseniella sp.
GCCGTCGCACGAAGTGCGCCCTAGCGGAGCGCAGCCGAAGGCTGCTTGCGTGAGCGATATAAAACTCCCCCACTAAAAGCACCAACAATCATCATGAATCAGCTAAACAGACCGCATGGCCACTTCACCGATACGCGAAACTGAACTTTATGCGCCCGTCAAGGCGATGCTGGAAGGCCAGGGCTACGAGGTCAAGAGCGAGGTGGGTGCTGCCGACGTGGTTGCGCGTCGTGCCGGGGAAGACCCGGTCATCGTGGAACTGAAGACCGGTTTCTCGCTGACCCTGTTCCACCAGGCCATTGAGCGGCTCTCCCTCAGCGATACCGTCTATGTGTGTGTGCCTCGCGGCTCAGGTCGCGCCTTTCTGAAATCGCTGAAGAACAACAAGACCCTGTGCCGCAGGCTCGGGCTTGGGCTCATCACGGTGCGGCTGAAAGACGGTCTTGTCGAAATCCACCTCGACCCGCAACCATACAAACCACGCCAGTCGAAACGTAAAAAGACGCGATTGCTGAAAGAGTTTGCAAGCCGTGTCGGCGATCCCAATACCGGCGGCACGACCAGGAAAACCCTGATGACGGCGTACCGGCAGGACGCCCTGCGCTGTGCCGGAACCCTGCACCGCAATGGCGCCACCAAGGCGGCTCACGTGGCTGAGGCTTCAGGTGTCACAAAGGCCCGACAGATCATGTCTGCCAATCACTATGGCTGGTTTGACCGGGTCCAGACCGGCATTTACGAGCTGAGCCCCAATGGCAGGCGGGCGATTGCCGACTATGCAGGTGAGCTCGAGACGCTGTCTGCAAGCACTTAGAGCGCTATCCTGCGGACCGGGCCTGAGTTCAGATCGCCTCGAGCACGTCACCTATATCGTCGTGAATGACCAGTTCAGCCAGCCGGTCAGCCGGGGTCGGCTCGCCATTGATGATCACCAGCGGAATGCCAAGCTGTGCCGCCAGTGCCGGGAAGCTGGCAGCAGGTTCCACCACCAGCGACGAACCCACAGCCAGAAAAAGATCGCTGTCCCTTGTCATCTCGCCGGCCCGGCGCATGGCGTCCACCGGCATGGACTGGCCAAACGAGATGGTGGCGGTTTTGACAATGCCCGCACACTCCACACAGGCCGGTGCCCCGCTATGGGCGTCCAGCTGTTCAGCGATCCAGTCCAGTTCATGGCGCTTGCCACACTCAAGACAATGAGCGTAGGTGCCGTTGCCGTGCAGTTCCACGGTTCTTGACGTCGGTACGCCGGCGCGCTGGTGCAGGCCGTCAATGTTCTGGGTAATGACACCGGCCAGCTTGCCGGCGCGGTGCCAGCGCGCTGCCGCGGCATGACCCCTGCCCGGCTCGACCGGACCGACTTCATCGCGAATTTTCAGAAACCGTGACAAACCTTCACGGCGCGCCTCGGGCGATGACATAAAGGTCTTGAAATCGAGCGGCTTGTATCTCGACCACACGCCTCCGGGTGAGCGAAAGTCGGGAATACCGCACTCTGTTGAAATACCGGCACCGGAAAAAACCACGATGCGGTTTGCCTGGCCGACAAGCCTTGCAAGTGCAGCGCGTTTGCCGTTCAAATCATTCATCATCAAAAACCAACTTTATACCAAAGGGTCACACATGAAATATCTACACACAATGGTACGCGTCACAGATCTCGATGCATCAGTCAAATTCTTCTGCGACGTGCTCGGCTTTACAGAGACACGGCGCTATGAGAGCGAACAGGGCAGATTTACCCTGGTGTTCGTGGCGCCGGACGAGTCGCCGGACTGTCCGGTTGAACTGACTTATAACTGGGATCCGGAAGAATATGACGAGGGCCGCAATTTCGGCCATCTCGCCTACGAGGTCGACAATATCTATGAGTACTGCCAGATGCTGATGGACAATGGCGTCACCATCAACCGGCCACCGCGCGAAGGCCGCATGGCGTTTATCCGCACACCTGACAACATCTCCATCGAATTGCTGCAAAAAGGCGATAACCTGCCGGTTCAGGAACCGTGGAAGTCCATGGAGAATATCGGCAAGTGGTAGCTGAGCTGCCACGGATTGCGCAATCTCCTGAACGTCCGACACAAAAGTCGCTCAGGAGCCTTCGCGTTTAGGCTGTTCAACGGAGAGCTGACATGCCGGGAGGGCTGGAATACGCAGGTATTGATATTTTTCGTCTCGATAATGACGACAAGATTGTCGAGCACTGGGATTGTATTGCAGACCCTGCCGACTGACTCCAAAAATGTAAACGGGATGTTTTAGGTTTGTTTTGGTTGGCAGCATCTTCTATTTGCAAAAGACAGTCAGATCATGATCAGAATTAAAATTGACATAGTGACGGATGGAAAGCCGGACAAGCCGGTTGGCCAGGTGCTTGTTGGCAATGACCAGACCGGCACTGAGGATATTTCCAATCATGATGTTGCTGTGCTCACTCCCAATGAAAGGGGTGGTATGGTTGTGCGTGATAAAGCCAGAATTGAAGGCTTTGAGCGATCAAAAAACAGTCATTTTCATTTGGCGTTTTATGCCCTCGCAGCACTCCTGCGAATAAAAATCTGATCATCCGCAAACGAGACGCCTGGCACACCGGGCCATGCAATGAGCAAGGCCAAACTCACACCTAAACGACGAAGTGGTCATAAAAGTCGTTTGGAAACAAAGCGGAGGAAAGTGTGGTGGTACGCCCTAGGGGAATCGAACCCCTCTCTCCAGCGTGAAAGGCTAGTGTCCTAACCGATAGACGAAGGGCGCGCACCACCGGGCGTCCGTATATCTAGGTTCCGGCCCGCTGGCAAGCACTCAAACGAAAAAACCGAAAAAATATGAGTGACAGTTACCGGCCGGGCACTTCCGCAGCATCGTCAATGAAGAGCTGGCCCTCGCGCTTGCCGCCCCAGTCATTGATGGTGAGCCGGCCTGCTATGTGCAACGGCATCTGGCGTTCCGACAACAGTACTTCACCCAACTCGGTGCCCATGGCCCTGAACGCGATGGCTTTCAGGCGGGTGCCGTCAGACTGCACCAGCGTACACCGGACATGGTCAGCCCCGGCACGCGCGGCATAGACCACCTTGTGCGACGGCAAGGCAAATACCGGTGGCGGATTGCCCTGGCCAAACGGCCCTGCCCGACCCAGGTCTTCGATGAAACGGGTCGAGGCACCCGAGGCGGCAATGGCGGCGTCTATGGTGAGAATGTCGACACTGGCCACGGCATCGACCTCGGCAGCCAGTTGTTGTTCCAGGAACGCCCGCAGATCGCCCAGGCGGGCCTGTTCCAGCGTGATACCGGCAGCCATGGCATGACCACCGCCCTTGATCGCCACACCGGCAGTTACAGCCGCCTGGACGGCTGCCCCGAGATTGACGCCGGCAATGGACCGCGCAGACCCTGAAGCAGCAGACCCGTCCCTCGGCAGGCCGATGGCGAAGGCAGGCTTGTCGAACCGGTCCTTCAGGCGCGATGCGACCAGCCCGAGCACGCCGCGATGCCAGCCCTCGCCCGCCACTACCAACACCGGCAGCTTCGCCTGCTTGCCCAGCATGGCCTCAGCCTGTTCAACGGCACGGTCAACCGTGGCCAGTTCGATGGCCTGGCGCTTCTTGTTCATCTCTTCCAGCGACTGGGCCAGTTGCATGGCGTGGCCCTTGTCGTGGCTGGTGAGCAGAGCCAGGCCGTCCAGGGCAGAGCCGATGCGGCCGGCCGCATTCAGCCTGGGGCCCAGGACAAACCCCAGTGAATGGGCATCCGGGCGCCTCGACAGGCGGGCCACGTCGGCAAGGGCGGCAACCCCAACCCGGTCCCGCCTCGCCATGACCTTCAAGCCCTGACGCACATATGCCCGGTTCAACCCCACCAGCGGCACCACATCACACACTGTGCCAAGCGCCACCAGATCCATCATCGCCATCAGGTCAGGTTCCGGCCTTGCATCGCTCCACCAGCCACGGGTGCGCAACTGCTTCGAGGTTGCGCCGATCAGCACCATCACAACACCGGCAGCGCACAATGCGCCCTGGCCCGAGGTGTCATCCAGCCGATTCGGATTGATCACTGCGTGAGCCTGCGGCAGTTCATGTCCCGCCTGATGGTGATCGACGATCACCGTGTCCATGCCAAGTTCGCGGGCCTTCAACAGCGGATCGTGCGCCATGACCCCGCAATCAAGCGTGATCAGCAACTGTACGCCTGCCGCCTTGTGATCTTCCACTGCGGCCACAGACGGGCCGTAGCCCTCATCTACACGATGCGGGATATGCACCCTCGGCACTACGCCTGCCGCGCTCAGGAAGTCCACCATCAGCGCCGACGACGTCATGCCATCGACATCATAATCGCCGATCAGGCCAATGGCCTCACCGGACATGACCGCATCAGCCAGCCGGGAGGCACCTGCGTCCACATCCATCATGTGAGCTGCAGGCGGCATCAGGTCGCGCAGTGTCGGTTCCAGAAAACCCGCTGCGGTTTCAGGCAGCACACCACGGGCAGCCAGAATACGGCCCATGATATCGCTGACATTGGCTTGCTGGGAAATAGCCTGCGCCATCCGGTCGGTCTGCAGGCGTGGTGTCCACCGCCTGCCGGTGATGGAACGTTCGACACCAAGAAAAGCTTTGGATTGTTCAGGCGCAAGGCCCATCTAGCTCATGCCACCTTGCGGCGGTTCTTGATCCAGCGGACCGTGCCGGTGGCAGAGCGCATCACGACCGTTTCCGTGGTGATGTGAGACTTGTCGAATTTCACGCCTGCCAGCATGCTGCCATCAGTAACGCCTGACGCCGCAAACATCACATCGCCGGACGCCATTTCGTTCATGTCGAACTTCGCATCCGGGTCTTCGACACCCATTTTCAGGGCCCGGTCACGGTCGGTGGCCTTGTGAAACACCAGACGGGCCTGCATCTGGCCGCCTATGCAGCGCAGTGCGGCTGCCGCCAGCACGCCTTCCGGCGCGCCGCCAACGCCCATATAGATATCGATGCCGGTATTGTCCGGATCGGTCGTGTGAATGACACCGGCAATATCACCGTCGCTGATCAGGCGGACACCGGCACCGGTGGCGCGTATCGCGGCAATCAGGTCAGCATGGCGCGGACGGTCCAATACACAAGCCGTAAGGTGCTCGGTATTCACGCCCTTGGCCTTGGCCAGCGCATTCAAATTGTCTTCCGGCGATGCATCCAGATCTATGGTGCCGTCGGGATAGCCGGGGCCGATGGCAATCTTGCTCATATAGCTGTCGGGCGCATGCAGCAGGCTGCCGCCGACCGCCATTGCGATAACCGCCAGTGAATCCGGCATGGCCTTGGCACACAGCGTGGTCCCTTCCAGCGGATCCAGCGCAATGTCGATCCTGGGGCCTGTGCCGGTGCCGACCTTTTCGCCGATATACAGCATGGGCGCTTCATCGCGTTCGCCTTCGCCGATGACCACCTTGCCGTCCATCTCAATATCGTTCAGCGCGGTACGCATGGCGTCAACGGCAAGCTGGTCAGCCTGCTTTTCATCGCCGCGGCCGCGCATTGTCGCCGCCGCGATTGCAGCAGCCTCGGTCACCCGGGCAATCTCAATGGTCAACATACGGTTCAGCATGATTTTATCTTCACTTCTTGTTTCAGCCTGTCTCAAAGACGTTCAATCCGCACCATGCGCGGTCGGGTTGCAACATGCTTGGCAGCCTCTATCTTGTCCAGTACAGCCCGCATGGCGCTCTCCAGCGTGTCATGAGTTATCAACACAAATGGCGCAATATCCGCGCCAGCCTGCGACCGGCTAATCGCCGGGCCGCGCTGAATGACACTTTCAATCGAGATGCCCTCGTCCGCGAAGGCTTTTGCTACTCCGGCCAACTCGCCTGGCCGGTCGAACATGTCCAGGGCTACATAATAGCCTCCCTCATGGGCGCGCATGGCGGCGCGCCTGAACGGCATGAGCCCGGTTGCCGGCACACCAAACACCGGCAAAACCGTTCCGCGGGCGATGTCGCATATGTCAGCCAGGACAGATGATGCGGTTGGATGCCCGCCGGCGCCGCGGCCTTCAAGAAACAGCGTGTCGGAAAAATCACCTTCCAGCACCACCGCATTGAAGGCATCACCGACATCGGCAATGGGCGAGCCCAATGGCACCAGTGCCGGATGAACACGCTGTTCAATACCGTCTTCGGTGCGGTTCGCCACGCCCAGCAACTTGAATTTGTAGCCGAGCGAGTGAGCATTGCGGATATCGGCAAGCGTGATGTCTTCAATACCCTCGATATACATGTCATCAAGTGCAACTTCGGTGCCGAATGCCAGTGAGGTGAGGATGGCCAATTTGTGGGCCGTATCGAAACCGCCAATGTCAAAAGTCGGATCAGCCTCGGCATAGCCAAGCTCCTGCGCTTGTTTCAGCACATCGGCAAAATCACGGCCCTCGAGCTCCATTTTGGTGAGAATGAAATTGCAGGTACCGTTCAGGATGCCGAACAGGCGCGACACCGAATTGCCGGCCAGATTTTCCCGCACCGTCTTGACGACCGGGATCGCACCTGCAACGGCAGCTTCATAATTCAGCGCCACGCTGCTGGCCTCAGCCAGCCTGGCCAGGGCAACACCATGG
>JABDRA010000090.1 GCA_013041995.1 Anderseniella sp.
ATTCGGGACCGGCTTTTGCCAACGCTGCAAAACCGTCTTTCAACTGCTGAAACAACTCGTCGTCATCAAGCAGCGTCACAATTTCTGTCTGCGTCAGCAAAAGCGTTGATGGCATTCTGAAAATCCCAAAAACAAACAAAGGGCAATCCGCGTGCCCAACCCGCGACTACTTCTTTTCTACCGGTACGCGCCGAGCGTCGGTTTTGATTTTTGACATTTTGGGCAAGGTTACCGTCAATACGCCCTTATCAAAGCTTGCAGCTACAGCCTCCTCATCGACACCATCCGGCAGGCGAAATGCGCGGCTGAATGAGCCAAAGCTGCGTTCTGAAATGTAGAAATTCTCACCTTCCTCTTCATGTTCAGAGTTCTTTTTTCCCTTGATCGTGAGAACACCATCGAGAACAAGCACCTCAACGTCTTTTTCATCCACACCCGGAATGTCGGCGACAACTTTGACCGAATTGCCGTTCTCGCTGAGATCGAATTTGGCAATCGCGTCCTCGGTGTCCGTCCCTGTCAGCGTCGGCCACTCGATCTTCGGCATCTCAAAATGAGGCCAACTGACGGTGAAGTTGGTGAAAAGATCATCAACCTGTTTCCGCAAAGTCTGGAAGGGTTCGAATGCTGATACTTCACCTCGCACTGGCACTTTGACCGGCGATTTTACCTTTTTTGCCGACCCTTTTTTCTTGCCGGTGCTCTTGCTGACCTTCGCTTTTTTGGCCTTGGACTTTGCCATTTTACATACTCCTGTGAAAGTGATGGCCCAATAGGCCACGGACATCAGAATGAACCAGCGGGTGACATTGAGACTATCCCTGCGCTCAACGCCAATCCCCGTCAGGGACTGCAGAACAATCTAACCCACAAGAGCCCGCGCTCTATTGACCAATATCAAGCGACGTTCCTGCCGTTCACGATAAGCATTAGGCAACTTATTCAGCCGAGTGAGGTGCACAATGTACAAGACAGTTTTAGTCCCCGTCGATCTTTCGCACATAGAGAAGGGCAGCAAGATGATCGAAAGAGCAAAGTATCTTGCTGACACCAATAAAAGCCGACTAACACTCCTGAATGTCATTCCGGAGATACCATCCTACGTGGCGATTGAATTACCGTCCGATCTGCACGCAAAAGTCGTTGAAAATGCCGAGGCGGAGCTCAGGGATTTGGTCCGAAAGCATGACCTGCCGGCATCAACGAAAGTTGTGGTCGAGAGCGGGAACCCGGCAGGTGTGATACTTGCGTACGCAGAAAAAGAAAAATGTGATCTGATAATGGTAGCCTCTCACCAACCCGGGTTGAAAGATTACCTGCTTGGGTCTGTAGCGGGAAAGGTCGTACGGCATGCGAACTGCTCTGTTTTGGTACTGAGGTAACCCGCTCACAGACCCGCATTTCCCTCACGCCACCCTTCTTTTCCAACAAGAGCTACGAACCTGACCTCGCCAAGATTGGTGCTGTCAAAACGGTCTTCTGAACTTCGCACCACTTTAACAAGGGTCTGGTACGATGGGCTTGTACCGACCGGCATGACCAGCCGCCCGCCAACCGCCAGTTGCTGTCTGAGGCTTTCAGGAACTTTGGGACCGCCCGCTGTTACAACAATTCCTTCATATGGTGCACGCTCGGCCCAACCAAGCGTCCCGTCTTCATGCCTGACATGGGCATTGACATAGCCCTGATCCCTCAGGGTTTCAGCAGCCCGGTCCGCCAGTTCCCTCACGCGTTCAACCGTAAATACCTCACCGGCAATTTCCGCCAGGATTGCCGCCGCATAACCTGAACCTGTGCCAATTTCCAGCACCCGTTCCCCGCCTTTGAGTTGCAGGGCTTCCGTCATCAGAGCGACTATGTAGGGTTGCGAGATCGTCTGACCGGCCCCGATGGGAAGCGGGCCGTCAGCATAAGCGAAGGCCCGTTCAAATTCCGGCACGAACCGTTCGCGCGGCACCTTTCTCATGGCCTCGAGCACCAGTTGATCCGTGATGCCGCGCCCGACAAGTTGGTCCCGCACCATGGCTTCACGCCCGGCGGCATACATCTCATCCGTACCGTTACTCTGCACTTTTCCGCACTCCTTGTGCGCGCCATCTTCGCCCTGGTTATCAGTAGATCGATACTTTGCCGGCGGCGAACTCAAGCGAGAGTTCTGATATCTGCTGTAAATGCCCGTGAACTATGCGTTCAACAGGATCCCGCAACTTTTCCAGCGAACACCCGGCAATTGGCGTTACCCGGATCAGGGTCCTCGCCGGTTGGTCAATGGGCCGACCGATCTCGCTCAACAGGGCGCATTGCACCCTTGTCACCTCTCCCAGCGCTTCAATGATTGAGTTGCATATCCGTTGGGCCACAACGTTGTAGAGCTTGCCAACATGGTTGACAGGATTCTTGCCGGCAATGGCTTCCATGCTGGTTGGCTTTAGCGGTGTTATGAGGCCGTTGATACGGTTGCCCCGACCGGTCTGCCCGTCATCTCCGGCCTCAGCGGATGTGCCGGTTACGGTCAAGTAGACCGAACCCGTCGCCAGATCATCGGCAGCGTTTACACTTATGGCAACATCGCCTGCAGCCCCGGCTTCCGGCAACGCAAGTACATCAGATGCCAGCACGCGCTTTGCTTCTGCGTAGTCTTCAAGCGTGTTCAAATACTTGCCAATCATCGCACAGGCAATGGTAAGCCGAACTTCATGGCCGTCGCGCATGGCCATGACCTTGACATCCTCGCCTCGCTCGGGATGCCTGGTGGTTGACGTCTCCGACGTCAGGTAGCGCTCCGCTGCCAGAACGAGATGCTCGGTCGGACTGAGCGGCGCAAAGGCTGCACCGATGGAAGTATCGTTCGCAAGCGGAATGGACTGCCGGCCGAACAGCTCGACCAGTTCGGACGCACCGGGGCGAACCAGACATCGCACGTTAGCGCTGTGCTCCGGATCGAGAGCGTGAAAATTCGCAGTCAGCCAATCTGCTGCAGTCTGCCGGGCGATATCTTCAACCGGAACATCCGCACCGTTTACCGCAATCGTGGCACGTCCTGCCAGATAGATATCGAAAGGCATGATAATCTCGCCACCACCAAAGGCCGGCGTCGCGCAACCGGCAGCAATAAGAAGTTTATCGACATTGTGATGCAGGATTGATCCGCACTGCTTCAGGTAGTGGTTGGACAGTGCTTGCGAAAAGGCTTCCGACAGCGCATCCGCCATAGTGTCGGGATGGCCCCTGCCCTTTCGTTCCACGAGTTCGACATCGGCATCATCATCGCCCAGTTGGCCAAGGCTGAAATTCTGTAGCGTCACGGCATGTTCTCCTGATGCAGCATTCATGCAGCCTCCTCCACTGTCAGTGGCTCGAACCGCAGGCAGTAGTCGTTGTCCACCGAAAACACCGTCGCATTGGGAACGGCTTTCCATTCCGGCTCCGCGGTTATCCGCTCCGACGCCAGTTCAACGGCCCGGTATTCCTGTTTCGGTTCATGATGAACGTGTGACTTGCCGCAAATTTCACATTTGAACATGGCTTCCCGTTCCAGAAACCAAAGGGTCCTGTTGAGCCTTGTTCCAATCAGGCGATCGCCGTCTGTAAGAACAATGTTGAGTCCTGGCCTGGCATCCGGTTTCACCTGCCGGCACCAGGCCACGATCTGTTCAACACCAAGGCGCACGGTTGAAAGCAGATCACGTTCGGGATTGTGCATCCATAACGACAGCAGGTATCTGAAAATGTGCTCACTGTCCGTTGAACCATGAATTTCGGTTCTGTGAAGCCGGTCTGTCGCGTCCAGCAACATCGGCCGCACCAGGTCGAAACCGGGCAATGTACCGTTGTGGGCAAAAATCCAGCGCCCGTGTTCAAAGGGATGGGTATTCTCCATTCCAGGCGGACCAACTGTTGCCCGCCTGACATGGGCCACAACTGTGCGGGCATAAACCCGTGCAGCCTTGCGCTCGAAGTGTTCGCCATCAAACGCTGCCCAGGTCTGCTTTTCCACCATGGGAAGGCCGTCATCATAGTCGGCAACGCCCCAGCCATGACCGTGCATCAAACCTTCACTGTCTCCCTGGCTTTGACGCATCAAGGCATTCTGCGCTGTAACCAAGCTGCATTCCACGCGAGTTGGCTCGTTTGCATGCAAGGCATAAAGGCGGCACATTGGCATTCTCCAGATTGCAGTTCCAACAAACACGAGTGCGCCGGAAGCGGCCATGATCAATATCAAAAGCCTCAAGTTCTCGAGACGCTAGACTTCGGGCCAATTGCATCGAGGAATGCTGTATTTCCAATGGAAGCCGCGTCAGACAACCCATTACAGACACATGAGCGCGCGTCGCTGACAATTGTTCCGTGCTGTAAACCAAAGCTTGACAAGGAAGATGAAGCTCATGTTCAGACGATTGCCAATCGGCTGAAACGCGATGAACCCGCCCTTGACGGCAGCACACATTTCGCGCCACTGGTGCAACGTGGCTTGTCAAATGCCCCGGCACTGATCTTTGGCGATCAGCAAGAGATCAGTTTGTTTTCCGCTAAGACCCCTTCCCGACTTGAGTACCGAATGGCCACGCTGGCACAGCCAGGTGACATCGTTGCGGTTCATCAACGCGACAAAGCCTTTGAGGATTATCTCTCAAAACACCTGAACCTCACTGACATTACTTTCATCGACCCGCAGTCGGCCCAAGGCAACAATCTGACCCCCATGTCCGTCGAGTGCCGCACCAACAGCCAGATGCGCTCTGCTATCGACAGGATTGCCCGCAAGGCCGGCAGACTCCAGTTGCTGGCTTTCAACACAACAGGCAACGTCTGGCGGCTTGCGCAAGACATCAGCCAGCGCTGTGAAGTGAATGTCTCGGTGGCCGGACCTTCTCCTCGCGTGGCACGCCGGGCAAACGACAAAATCTGGTTCACCAACCGGGTTCGCGAGTTACTCGGTTCTGATGCATTGCCACCTACCCATGGGGTATTCGGACCGGCTGCGGCAGCCGGACATATAGCTCGGCTGGCGAAAAGCAATCAACGTGTCGTATTGAAAATACCCGATAGCGCTGGTTCGGTCGGCAACATCGCATTTGATAGCAATGACCTGAGTGGCAAGAATGTCGCCGATATACGCAATGAGCTGCTGGATATCCTGCAATCCCGGGGTTGGCACGAACGTTATCCCGTGCTCGTGGGTGTCTGGGATTGCGATGTGATTTCCAGTCCTTCCGTGCAAATCTGGATGCCACCGGCAAGTGACGGGTTGCCGATAGTCGAAGGCGTGTTCGAGCAATCGGTGCAAGGTGAGGCAGGAACGTTCATTGGCGCCAGACGGGCTGCACTCAGCCAGCAGTTGCATGAGCAACTGGTCAGCGAGGCAATGCTGTTTGCCTGCCTGTTGCAGAACCTCGGCTACTATGGCCGTTGCAGTTTCGACGCTATCATTTCCCAAACGCCTGGGGCACGCCGGAGCTTGCACTGGATCGAGTGCAATGCACGCTGGGGCGGCGTATCGATTCCCCTTACGCTGGCCAATAATTTGCAACCGTCAGATCCTCATTCCGGATTTGTTATCGTCCAGCAGTCGTTGGGCGATGCAAACTCTTTTTCTACACAACAGGTAATCAACCTGCTGGACGGGCTGCTATACGAACGTCACAAGTCTTCATCTGGTCTGATCCTGCTGTCACCGCCCAGACAAAACATGGAAATGCGGATCAACTTTCTGGTGATCGCCGACGCCCAAAAAACTGCGGAAAATCTGGCAGACATGGCTATCAAGCGGTTACTTGACCAGTGAACGGCCTCCTCAATGCCACCGGCGCAGGCTCATGGCAGTACGAATGCGTTCACAGGCAAGCATTGTCGCTGACGTTCTCGGTTGTTCATTTTCACTCTGCGCACGTTCCAGGACTTCACGCGTGTTACGCCTGATCTTGTCGTCGATTTCGGCAAAGGCAGCTGCCTCAGAGCCTCCATGAAACTCCACAGCGGCACATATTACACCGCCAGCATTGGCGATGAAATCAGGTACAGACAGGATTCCGCGGCTATGCAGAGCCTCTTCAGCCGCTGTTGTGGCCGGGATGTTCGCACCTTGAAGAATGAGTTTTGCCTTCACTGAATCCGCGTTCTTTCCAGTCAGCACATCCGGACGGGCGGCCGGTATAAGAATATCGCAATCGACACCGACTATGTG
>JABDRA010000093.1 GCA_013041995.1 Anderseniella sp.
CCGCTGGGGCGCACTTCGTGCGACGGCCGGTCGGCCTTGCCTCAGCACTGACGTGCCTCGGAGGGGGACTGCATAACCGTTGTTGGTGTGTGGTAACGGCTTGTTTTATTCCGCTCACGCCAGCAGCCTTCGGCTGCGCTCCGCGGGGGCGCACTTGGTGCGGCGGCCAGTCGGCCTTGCCTCAGCACTAACGTGCTTCGGAACGGAGTTTATCATAAAAGGTAGTTCAGGATCGGAGAACGGCCTGAGCGAAGCGAAGAAAGCTGTTCGACCAACAAGAATGACGTGCGCTAGCACGACGTCAGTTCAATCAACCTGCGCTGGGTCTGGGGCATGGCTTTGTTTGCATCAGCAAGGGTTGCTCGCACGGTACCCAGTACCTTGTGCGATGGAAATTCGATACTGACAATCAGTCCGCTCGGGTGATTTGCCTTCATTGCCAGTTTGGCTTCCTGCAGTTCCGCCAGACCGTTGACAATGGACAATCCCAGCCCCGCGCCATCAATGGCTTTTTCGCGTGCATAAGTGCCACGGACAAATGCGGTTCGCATGATGTCAAGCTCGTCAGGGGGGAGGCCCGGGCCATTGTCTGCGACGCTCAAAATCACCGATCCATTTGTCTTCTGTCGCACACTGACGCAGATATTGCTTGATTTCGGTGCGAACTTCACCGCGTTCGACAGCATGTTCAGCCATATTTGGCGCAGTGCCCTGTTGTCGGCAAGCACGCGCACCGGTTGGTCAGGAAAATCTAACTCAAATGTTTGTGCCTTGTGCGATGTTTGAATAGACAGCAGTTCCACACTTTCACTTGCCAGAACACAAGGGTCGACCGGCTCGATATTCAGGTCGCTGCGGTTGGCCTCAATCCGCGACAGGTCCAGAATGTCGTTGATCAGCTTGAGCAGATAATCACCGGAATAATGGATGTCATCTGAATATGATTTATAGACCGGCACCGCATGCGGACCCATCATTTCCTTGCTGAGGATTTCCGAAAACCCGAGTATTGCATTGAGCGGGGTACGCAATTCATGGCTCATGGTTGCCAGAAACCGTGACTTTGCAAGGTTGGCTTCCTCGGCTTTGCTGCGGGCATTTTCAGCTTCGCAAAGCGCACCATCCAGTTGGCCGATAAGAGCTTCGCGCTCGGCCTTGAACACCAACATCTCCTGTGCGGTCCCCTGGAGGCGGCGGACCAGTTGCACGAAGAAAATTTCAGCAAGTACAACAATTGACGCCAGCGTGTTGTAAACCAGGCCGGACTCAAGAAGGCAGCGGGTCATCGTCGCCATGGCAATAATGCCAGTGCCTGCCAGAATGATCGGCATATAGTTGCCGGCGGTCAACACCCTGGCTGCAATCGCCGCCAGCGTGATCGATACCAGGTATATGTGTTGCGATAGGTTGCCGGTTTCCCAGTAGGCAAACAGTGGAATCACCCAGCACACCGCGATCAGCGTTTCCGAGGCGCACAACATACCGACCCATTCTCTGGACTTGATATTGTCCCTGCGCGCCTGTTCATACAGGTTGCAGAGGTAATACTGAATTGCCTGAGCCGTCAGGTAGCTTCCGAACCAGCTTGCTGCCGCCACCCAGCCTATCCAGGTATAGATGGCTGCCATCATGAATATGGACAGTATCGGCATTGCCAGCGAAACCCTGATCTGGTTTCGAACAAACAATGTCAGAAGGTCGGCTTCCCAGACATTATCCGGTGACGCATCAGCCTGTTTTGGCGCGATAGCTGGTTGTTCCAGTTGATTTTCGACGTGTATTGTCAAACTCGATTTACCGCAGTTTCAGCTAATGGAACTGTTCACCATGAATGAAATTGCTTAATAACGGCCTTGCAGCAATGGTTAGCAAACCGCAAAGATGGCCGGCTCAATCACAGCGGAGTTGTGTCAAACAAACTAGTTTTTGACCGGGAGAAGGGCATATTTGGATATGATACTGATAGAAGACAATCGAGCACCGAACCCGCGCCGGGTGCGGATTTTTCTGGCGGAAAAGGGCATTGAGGTCGAACGTCGGCACATCGACATCATGACCGAAGAGCACAAAACACCTGAAATGGTGCAGCGTAATCCTTTCATGCGCATTCCGGTTCTGGAACTTGATAACGGCACCTGCATCGCCGAAGCGATGGCGATCTGCAGGTACTTCGAGGCACTACATCCTGAACCGGCACTGTTCGGTAAAACGCCGCTGGAAATCGGCATGATAGATATGTGGCAACGCCGTATTGAACTTCAATTGATGCATCCGATTGGCTTTGCTTTCCGCCACTCCCATCCCAGGATGGCGCATCTTGAAGTTCCGCAGATCAAGGAGTGGAGCGAGGTGAATGTCGGGCGTGTCGAGGCCATGCTGGATTTACTCAACGGTGAACTTGCATCCAGGCAGTTCATGGCAGGTGACAGTTTTTCAGTAGCTGACATTGATGCATTGTGCGCGGTTGATTTCATGCGCGTGGCTCGTGTTGCCCTGAAAGATGAACACATCCATTTGAAGCGCTGGCATGATCAAGTCTCCGCACGCCCGTGTGCGGCCGCGTAGTGTCGAATTCATTGAATGTGCTGCAATCGCAGATCCGCAAGTGCCGGGTTTGCCGCGACACGCCGAAG
>JABDRA010000103.1 GCA_013041995.1 Anderseniella sp.
TCCATCACCCTTTCGACATTGTAGCCCACACCGTCGAAAGTGCAGTTGGTCAGCAGCAGCATGCGGACCCGGTCAAGCTTGCCGGCTGCTTTCAGCTTCAACAGCTGATGCTTGATTTCGCGCAGCGGCACCGCGCCGTACATCGAGTATTCATTCAGCGGATAGCTGTCGAGATACACCACCTGGGCACCGGCCAGCACCATGCCGTAATGGTGCGATTTGTGACAATCGCGGTCTACCAGTACGATGTCGCCGGGCCTCACCAGGCCCTGCACGACGACCTTGTTACAGGTCGATGTTCCGTTGGTGGCAAAAAAGGTGTGCTTGGCACCGAAGGCGCGCGCCGCCAGCTCCTGGGCTTCCTTGATGGGGCCATGCGGTTCCAGCAGACTATCGAGGCCGCCCGAGGTTGCCGACGTTTCCGCCAGAAAAATATTGGGCCCGTAAAATGCCCCCATATCCTGTATCCAGTGCGACCGGGAAATAGACTTGCCACGGCTGATCGGCATGGCATGAAACACACCGGTCGGCTGGCGCGAATATTCCACCAGCGCGGTAAAGAACGGTGTCTTGAACCTCGCCTGAACACCGCGAAGGATGTTGAGGTGCAGCTCCAGGAAATCTTCCTGATTATAGAACACCCGCCGGCACAGCCCCAGATCGAGACCGGCAATGGATTCCACGGACCGATCGGTCACAAGATAGGTGTCAAGCTCCGGTCTGACCTTGGCAATCAGCCGGCACAGCTCCGCGCCATAGTTTTCCGGCTGCAAGCCATCAACATCCTCGTCATCGCCGATACGGCTGAGATACCGCTGCAGGATCGACAGTTCGTTCTTCGACTTCAGGGTGACACCGGGACGCACGACCACTGCCTGAATGTTGTGGTTGAACAGGATGGCGATCAGCGCGTCTTCAAGACTAGGCACAATGACCGGCTGATAGGTAAATGCATCTTCAGTGCGATGCATGCGCTGTATCGATGAGCGCAGCCAGCGGTCCTGTTGTTCACTGATATTGTCGACAAACAGCACTTCAAAATATGGTTTTGTCAGCGCGCGGGCTTCCGGCGATAACAGCGCTTCGTCTTCCAGCTCTTCATTGTCCGTATCGTCGCGATCAAGCGGGATGGATCGCCTGCGATAGGCGCCTGAGGTCAGCGCCCGCAGAATTCGCCTGACCGAAAAAGCAAGATCGTCATAGTTCTTGTGATCGCACTGGCGGCGCAAATAGTCGAAGGCCGCAGTTCCGGGAAATGCCCAATAGGACTCCAGCGGTCCCAGCATGTCGAGCAGCTCTTCGGTTTTACCGTGCAGTTTGGCGGCGGAACTACCCTTCGGATTGCTCGCCAGTTTCTTGGTGATATCCTGTAATGCACTCCAGCGATCTGACCGCAACTGGATGGCGCTGTAATAATCACTCATGGATTGCATAGACGTGACACTCCCCGGTTCTTATTTGGGCGAGTAAATCAGCAATCCTGGTGTCGCGCCATGTCTGGCCATCAAGACGGTTAAATTACTTTCAGACACTCGCTAGTTTTGACCGGATATCGGCAATACTGTCCGGTTCCGGTACTTCTTTGTTTATATCGACGATGTCCGCTTCCCCGATCGGCTGGGGCGACTGCGTCAGTCCTGCTGCAGATCCTTGTGTCGGCATTGTCAGCGGACCCAGCGTCTTGAGGTAGGCATCAGTGCCGGAAGAGCGATCATAAACCGGAAAATCCACTGGTCGATCACGGAAACTTTTCAGCACCTGGCCAAGCCCTCGCATGCCAGTCTCGCGTTGCCGGCGCACCTGGTCAAGGTCTATCTCGATCGGGAACATTTCCTCCTGGCCGGCGGCCTGGTACATGATGTTCGCCGACGGATCGATGACACACGATCTGCCGACCCCGCCCGCGCCCAATCCATTGACGTCGATCACATAGCACTGGAACTGCGCTGCGGTGGACCGTGCGATGGCAAGCTCGGCGTCCCGGTCGGTCGTGCCTGTCAGTACGGGATGCAGCAGCACTTCCGCGCCCATGCTGGTCAGTTGGCGCGTGGTTTCCGGGAACCAGATATCGTAGCAGATTGACAAACCGAAGCGGCCCACATCAGGCACATCGAACACGCAGAACTCACTGCCGGCTTCCACATCCACCTCATAAGGCCTGAACGGGAACATCTTGCGATAGGATGTCACGATCTCGCCTTGCGGTTTGATGACCACAGACGTGTTGTAGACCTTGCCGTCATCGGCTTTTTCAAAGAACGATCCCGGGATCAGCCAGATCTTGTGACGGCGCGCGTCCGCACAGAACTGTTTGATGGCCTCATTGTCAAAAGGTTGCGCAAACCGGTGCAGCGGGCCGTGCTGGGCAAGCTCGCTGAACAAGACCATCTGCGTCCAGGGAAACCGGGCCATCACAATATCCAGCCGCTGGCGCATGCCCTCGACATTCGAGTGCAAAGCAGCGACATGCATCTGAATGCCCGCAATGGCAAAAGGCGTCATGAGTTCATGTTCTCCAAGAATCAATTTCAACACGCTTATAGCGGAAAATGCAATTATACATAGTGCTTGTTAGAATTCACACAAGTGGCGCCATACTGGCCCAACAAGGTGCAATTGTTATGGATCTTCATCTAATCCGGACATTTCTGGAGATAATTTCGGCAGGCAGCTTCCTGGAAGCTGCTGACCGGGTGTATGTCACCCAGTCTGCCGTCAGTCTCAGGGTCAAGCGGCTTGAAGAGGAACTTGGCCAGAAGCTGTTCACAAGATCAAAGGCTGGGATCGAACTGACCCCGGCAGGTGAACAGTTTGAGCGCTTCGCAAGATCGCTTCTGAAAGTGTGGGAAGAGGCAAAGTATCAGATCGCCCTGCCGGAAGGCTATTCGGATCTCCTGTCCATCGGATGCCAGTACAGCCTGTGGCCGCGGTTGGGCGGGCGCTGGCTGCGGGTGCTGGAACGGCATGAGCAGACAACGGCGTTTCGCGCCGAGGTTGGCATGCCGGAGCGGCTGATGCGCCTGATGATCCAGGGAACCGTCGATGTGTCCGTGATGTATACGCCGCAAATGCGTCCCGGCCTGCGGGTCGAGGAATTGCTCAAGGAAGACCTAATACTGGTGGCTACCGATCCGGGCTACAGTTGCGACCTGGACGAAAGCTACGTCTTCATGGACTGGGGCCCGGAGTTTGCCACGGCGCACGCTTTCCATTTTCCTCGTTTTGACATGGCCCGGACCAGCCTGGCGCTTGGCCCCCTGGCGCTCAATTTCATTCTTGATCAAAAACGGGCCGGTTATTTCCCGACCCGGCTGGTCAAGCAGCATATCGATGCCGGACACCTGTACATCGTGGCCAATGCACCCGTATTTCCGTTTCCCGCCTATGTCATCTGGAACAGCGAAAAAAATCCCGACCTCATGGAACGCTGTCTCAAGTCCCTGCGCAATGTGAGCAAGCAGGTCGACAACGAGCAGGAAGTCATTTTGGAAGAAGACGGCGCGGATGTTGCGCAGGTCCGCACAAATTTGTGAGTAGCTTGGGAGTTGGCAGTCCATTGATATAAGCAAAAATCATCTTAACCATGCTTAATATTCATTTGTAAAATGTGTTTCGCATCCCCACTTTTAGTTAATGTCACAACAGGAAGGCTGTCATACCCCCTTGATCCTGGATGAGCGTCTCACGCCAACTGCTCAACCGGGTGATTTGGCGACTTTCCGGCACCATCTGTCGTGTTTGTGGCTGCCTGCGGGCAGATCCTTGTTGAGTAAATCGAGTTGGATCTGCCCGTGAGTGCATGAAGTACCGGCGGTTGCACAATGGGTTCAGCCAGGTACGAAACCCCGAAAAACCTTATTGGGGCCGCAGTTCGTATGCATCTGAAGACGAGAGATGGGCATAAACACTGAGGAGAAAACAGGACAACGCAATGGATTTACTCCTGTTTTGAGTTTGAAACGAGAGTCAGCAGCCTCGAAATTGAGAAACCCGCCCCATATTCGCCGGACACCAGACGGAACCACGAACAAGCACGAGCGTT
Organism: Anderseniella sp.; assembly: GCA_013041995.1. Lineage (GTDB taxonomy): Bacteria > Pseudomonadota > Alphaproteobacteria > Rhizobiales > Aestuariivirgaceae > Anderseniella. The sequence continues at coordinate 4,043 of JABDRA010000103.1, forward strand.
GACCTGAATACCGGGCATCCGGAATTTTCATTTGGTGGCTATCAAGCCCCCCTATAGAGGAAACAACCATGAAGAACAGATACTCCGTCAGCCTGATGGCACTTGCCATCACCGTGTCGTCCATGACAGCGGTCTGGGCGCAGAGCACCGCGACTGAACCGACCCAGGAGCAGGCCCAGCCAGCGACCGAAGAAGGTGCCAAACAGAATGCCCCGGCGCCAGCTGCCGAAACTGCCAAGCAGGACCCTGAACCGGTCAAGGAAGAAGCTCCGGCCACAGACGCAGAGCCTGCAAAAAGCGATGCTGCGACCGCACCGGAACCTGTAAAAGAAGAAGCACAGCCTGCTGCCGAGCAAGCTGCGCCTGCTCCGGAAGCAGAGCCCGCGAAAGATGACGCTGCTGCGGCACCGGACCCGGCAAAGGAACAAGAAGCACAACCGGTAAAGAAGAAAAAAGAGAAGAAGCAGAAGGCAGGAGAAGAGCAGCCCGCCAGCCAGGAAGCTGCGCCCGCATCTGAAACAGATCCGGCAAAGCAGGAAGCTGCGCCCGCACCTGAGACAGACCCGGCAAAGCAGGAAGCTGCGCCCGCACCTGAAACAGACCCGGCGAAGCAGGAAGCTGCGCCCGCCCCTGAAACAGACCCGGCAAAGCAGGAAGCATCGCCGACGCCGCAGGCAACCGACCCGGCAAAGAATACGGCCGCTCAACCCCAGTCAGACGAGCCGGCACAACAGGAGGCTCAACAGCCTGCCGAGGATGAAAAACCCGTCGCATCGGTCAAATCCGTCCTTGGTGACGACCGTCCGCCAGCCGGACTGACCGATACTGAGTTGCGCCAGCGCATCCAGGCGGCCGGCGAATTGACGGAAAGTGACGAAACCAAGCCAAAACAGAAAGCCCGGCTGAAAGCAAAGGCCGAGGCTGACACAGCGGAACTGAACGCCCGTATCGCCGCAGCCACAGGTGTGACGGT
>JABDRA010000105.1 GCA_013041995.1 Anderseniella sp.
TACCGCAGGTGCCGGCGGGTATGACCAGATCATCGTTGGCCCCAATGACCGCAACCTTGCCTCAGGCGATGTGTTGTTCATCGATCTGGGTGCCACCTTTGACGGGTACTTCTGCGACTTCGACCGCAATTTTGCCTGTGGCGATATCGATGATGAAACCAGGCGTACGCAAGACATTGTCTGGCGTGCCACCGAAGCCGGCATTGCGGCAGCACGTCCCGGTGCCACGCCGGCAGACCTTGCTGCGGCCATGGTGTCTGTGATGGCTGATGCCGGGGCAACAGGCGGCAATGTCGGGCGTCTCGGCCACGGCCTCGGCCTGCAACTGACCGAACCGCCGTCAAATATGACCGGTGATGAGACCGTGCTTGAGCCCGGCATGGTGATGACCATCGAGCCCGGCATGGACTATGGCGGCGGCAAGATGCTGGTGCATGAAGAAAACGTTGTCATCACCGAAGACGGTTGCCGTCTGTTGACCACGCGCGCGCCGCGAGACATGTGGAAAATCAATTAGAGTTTGAGTTTGCCCGTCCGGTGTCAGAGCATGAATGCCGGGGTTTGCTGCTGGTTCTGGCGAAGCTCTCCCGGTCTTGATGGAGTTCAGCAATTTGAAAACTTCTATTGCAATCATCGGAGGCGGGATCATGGGATCTGCAGCCGCCTACTTTCTGGCGCGTAGCGGTCAGGCAGGGTCGATCACTGTCATTGAACCGGATCCGACCTATGCTGCTGCAACCACGCCGCAGGGCGCAGGCGGCATCCGTCAGCAATTCAGTTTGCCTGAGAACATAGCAATGTCGGGTTTCAGCCTGGATTTCTACAAATCCTTCGCCCGGCAAGTAAGCGATATACCGGATGTGCCGGACATCAATTTTCGGGAACAGGGATACCTGCTTGTCGTCACCGAAAACGGCGAGAAAATCCTGCGTCACAATCAGCAACTGCAATCTGCAATGGGTGCACGGGCTGAACTGGTGGACTACGCTGAAATCCGCCGCCGCTTCCCGTCCATTCAACGTAACGATATTGTTTTGGGTTGCCATACGCCTGATGACGGATGGATCGATCCGAGCGCGGCCCTGTGGGGGTTTCGACGCGCCGCTACTCATCTGGGCGTTACCCACGAGAGGGCCGGGGTCACGGCAATCAATACAACTGATACCGCAGTGACTTCCGCACGGCTGGATACGGGTGAGGTGGTTGAGGCAGATTTTTTCATCAACACGGCAGGTCCGTGGGCCGCGTCCGTTGCGGGCATGACCGGCGCCCATCTACCGGTTGTGCCCATGTGTCGCGTACAGCACTTCTGGAAATGCTCGCGGGAACTGGAGCCACTGCCGTTGGTCACAAAGACGAAAGCGGCATGTTCTTTCGCCCTGAAGGGGCCGGTTTTGCCGGTGGACGTCCCAGTTTTGATATAGAACCTGGATTTGTCGATGACATCTATTCCGGTTTCTTTGCCAATTATTTTGAGGAAACCGTGTGGCCGATGCTGGCATCACTTGTGCCAGCTTTCGAAGAACTGAACCTGCAGAGAAGTTGGGCGGGGCATTACGCGCAGAACACGCTGGACGGAAACATGATTATCGGAAAGTACTCACCTGGCCATGACAATATTATCACCGCCTGCGGGTTTTCCGGTCATGGGATCATGCATGCCCCTGCGGTTGGCCGTGCGCTGAGCGAACTCACCCTAACCGGGAAATATCAATCGCTTGACCTTGGCCGTATGGAAATCGGGCGGGTTCAACGCAACGAGCCGTACGCCGAGGCTGGTATCAAATAACCCGTTCACTCAATACCGCGTTCCGTCCACCACATCACGATCAGTGATATCGCCCCCAGAATGGCAAAACCGGTTATCAGCGGCACCACCGTATTGTCGAACCGGTTCCCGATCGCCCAGCCCAGCGGCAGGGAGATGAAGGTGGAGACGGACCCGACGAAGGCCGCACCCAGCCCGGCCATGTGCCCCAGCGGTTCCATCGCCAGTGCATTGAAATTGCCGAACAGGATACCGGTTGCAAAAAAGGCTGCCAGCAGCCAAACCATGAATGACCAGAAGGGTGGCACCCCGTCGAACTGCCAGACGACCACCAGGAAAAGCGCCGATATCAGGGTCACGCCGAACAAAGCGCGCCAGGTCAGGAAGCGCATGCCAAGCCGCATCACGACACTTGAGTTGAAGATGCTGGCGGCGCCGATGGCAAGGGCTGCAACACCGAAGTAGACGGCAAACAGTTTGCCGGTGCCGTAGACGCTCTGGAACACCTGCTGTGCGGAACTCAGATAACCGAGAAACGCGCCGAATATGATGCCCGATGCAATTGTATACCCCACCGCCGCACGGAAACTGCAGGCTTGTGTGATACCGCCGGCAATGTTTCTGAAGGAGAGTCTCCGCCGCTCCGCCACCGCCAGGGTTTCAGGCTGGCGGGCTGCGAACCACACAGAGGCGATGATCGCCATCAACAGCAGCAGGCCGAAGATCGCCCGCCAGTCGGCAATCAGCAAGACCACTTCGCCGACAGACGGCGCGATGGCCGGTACCAGAATGAAGATGGCCATGACGATGGACATGATACGCGCCATGGCACGGCCTTCGTAGCCGTCACGCACCAGTGCCAGGCTGACAATGCGCGGTGCCGCTGCACCCAGGCCCTGCAGCACTCTGCCCGCCAGCATGACCTCGAACACTGTTGCCGTCATCGACATGATGCAACCGGCGATGAAGATGACATAGCCTCCATAGATGACCGGCTTGCGGCCAAAACTGTCGGACAGCGGGCCGGCGGCGATCTGCCCGGCGGCAAATCCCAAAAACATGCCCGAGACGATCAATTGTGTGTCATTGGCATCCGTAACCCCCAGATCAGCGCCGATCTGGCCGAGCGCCGGCAGCATGGCGTCAATGGACAGGGCCAGGATCGAGACCATTGTCGCCAGCAGGGTGACGAACTCCGGTATGCTTAGGGGTTTTGTCGGTGCTTTCATCGGTGCCGGATAGGGCATTGTGTGGCGCAACAAAATTACTTGATGTGCATGACTGCTATGGTTTTCCCGGTGCCAGCTTTATGGAACTGTCCCAGATGCGATACCAGAACTGCCACAGGCGCGACGTAACGCGCTTCACCGGGATACGCTCATTTGCAGGTTGCATACTGCCGTCTGCGGCAATGTCGGCAACCTTGAAGCTGAACACGTAGGCATCTTCCACACCCATTCTGAGGTCGGTGATCACCACTTCGGACGGTGAGGGTTGCGATACCCGGTAGAAACCGTGGCTGAACCATTGCAGCCGTTTGACACCCCAGGTATCCGCAAGCGGTTTCAGCAAGTCGGTCCGGCTCTCATACCGGGTGAACTTTATGTCCTTCTTGTCGTCGAAAACCGAGTAGTAGCCCACATAATACCCGTCATCCTGCATGGCTACAAAGCGCCATAGCAGTGTATTGAACGGCGCAGGCGTCGACAGAAGATGGTTGTGGGTGAGCCCCTGGCTTTCCATCGAGCGCTCTGCAATGCCGGTGACATGGGCCTTTGCTGCCATGGTCCAGGCCAGATAGGTGCCAGCAAGTGCCAGGCAGATTGCGTTCATCTTGTAGCCAACTGAGTTTTGCCGGTTGAAGGCAAGGACAGCGATCACGCCTATCGCCAGCCAGATTGTGTAGGCAGGATCAATAATGAAAGTGGACGATCCTGATACCGGATATTCGGTAAGTGGCCAGAACAATTGCGTGCCATAGACGGTAAAACTGTCCAGCAGCGGGTGCGTGATCAATACCAGCCAGACCATCGCAACCCATAGTTTGAGGCTGGCAAGGCCGTGCAGCTTGTGCAAGGCCCAGCCGATCACCGGTGCGGCGGCTGTGAGCACAAGCAACGAGTGCGAAAATCCGCGATGATAGGTGAAGTCCTCAATCGCTCCGCCATAGGGGATGAGAACGTCAAGGTCCGGCAGCGTCCCGAGCATTGCGCCGTAAAGACTGGCCTTGCGCCCGATGGCGCGGCCTATTACCAGTTCGGCAACCGAGGCTCCGAGCAGAACTTGTGTCAGTGAATCCATGTGGTCTTAACGCAGCCTCAGCTTCAGCGGATGTATTACTGGCTGGTCCAGACGATTCGTGCCATCCATTTAATGTCACTGCGCTCAATGGTGAGCATGGGCAGTTGCGGGTTGAAGCAGGCAAGTTCAAGCTTCCTGCCGGTTTCCCGATGCAGCCGCCTGACCAGGATTTCGTCGTTGCCGGATTTGACGACCACCCCGTCACCGGGCCGCACCGGCGCTGCCGGTGATACGATAACGGTATCACCGTCACGGTAGACCGGCATCATGGCATCACCGGAGATCTGCAGGGCGTAGGCACACGGGTCATCGACACTGAGCAGGTCGATCCGGTTCCAGCCGTCTCCTGCCGGTCGTCCGGCATCATCAAACAGATCGCTCGTGCCGGCGGCAGCCAGATGGATACAGGGAACTGCCCGCTGCAGTCCCGGTCCGCCGTGCACCAGTCCGGTAAAATCATTCAGGCTTGTGCGTGTTGCCGCAAGGCATTTGGCAATGCTTTCAGTTGTCGGCCAGCGCAGCCTGCCGTGTGGTGTTGCACGCTTCGACTTGTTGAAGGCGGTGGCATCAAGACCGGCTGCCCTGGCCAGGCCGGACGCGGACATGCCATTTGCTTCAGCCAGCCGGTCAATGGCCTGCCAGATCTGTGAATGTGAAAACAAGGCCGTCTCTCCCAGGAGCGCATCTGGTCGCAATTGCTCCCCCCGAAAATGCATCCTGACTGCTTTGACATTTGGCAGAAACTGTAGCGTCACGGTTCGTCATGCACAAGCTTGTCAATTGCCTGCTTGTTTTGCGTTTGCCTGACGAATAGGTTCGCTGCCAACATGACAATCATTTACAAGATAATCGACAGGGACGAGTGGGACGCAGCACGCGGCTGCGGGCGGTACGCGGGTTCGCAGGATGACAGGCGTGATGGCTTCATTCACTTCTCAACCGAAGATCAGATGCGCGAAACGGCGGCGAAACACTTTGCCGGTCAGGGCAATCTGGTGTTGCTTGCCATTGATGATGCTAACCTGGGTTCGGCCATGAAATGGGAAGCGTCGCGCGGCGGTGCGCTGTTTCCACACCTCTATAAGGCGTTGCCCGTGTCATCGGTTGTTCGGTCCTGGCCATTGCCGCTCAACGAAGACGGCAGCCATGCGTTTCCGGATGACTTGCCATGAGCCGCCTGTTTTCACTGGCGCGCCCTGTCCTGCATGCGCTCAGTCCTGAAACGGCTCATGATCTGACCATCGCCACGCTGAGTTCAGGCCTGTTGAAGGCAGATGCGGTTCCAAAAGACGTGCGGTTGCATGTAAACTGCATGGGACTGGACTTTCCCAATCCGCTCGGACTTGCAGCCGGGTTCGACAAGAACGCTGAAGTGCCCGACGACATGTTGCGCCTGGGGTTCGGATTTGTGGAAATTGGCTCGGTGACCCCGCGTCCGCAAAGGGGCAATGACAAGCCGCGCCTGTTCCGCCTGCCGGAAGACAAGGCGGTGATCAACCGGATGGGGTTCAACAATGACGGCCATGCGCGGGTCTTCGGGCGGTTGGCAGACCGCGATGATCGCGGCGGCATTGTTGGGGTCAATCTCGGAGCCAACAAGGACTCCGATGACCGCATAGCCGACTACGCGCTGGGCGCGGCTGCTTTCAACAAGTTGGCGAGTTACATCACGGTCAATGTTTCATCACCCAACACGCCCGGTCTGCGCGCGCTGCAATCAAAGGGCGAACTGGAAACCCTGATCGGCAGGGTCCGCGATGCCCTAGACGGGGCAGCAGATGAAGATGGGCGCCGGGCGCCACTGGTGCTGAAGATTGCCCCTGATCTGGTGGAAGACGAGCTTCACGATATTGCTGAGGTTTGCCTGAAAATGAAGGTCGATGCGATCATTGTGTCGAACACGACAATTTCCCGTCCGCCGCTGAAGTCGAAGCACAAGGAAGAGACCGGCGGATTGTCCGGTGCGCCGCTGTTTCAGCTGTCGACAGTGCAACTGGCCCGCACGCACTCGATGACCAGGGGCAAGATAGCGCTGATCGGTGCCGGAGGCATTGCAGGCGCTGAAGACGCCTGGCAGAAACTCCGGGCCGGCGCTTCACTGCTGCAGCTCTATTCGGCACTGGTCTACCAGGGCCCGCAACTCATAGTGGACATCCTGCAGGGGCTGACGGACCGGCTGGATGAGCACGGATTTTCCGGGTTGCACGAGGTGACCGGCAGTGGCCGGGAAGAGTGGCTTAAGGGCGGACCGTCCCGGAAGTAAACCGACACGCTCCGCCCGTTGTTGTCAGACCTTGCCGCGCACAACCGTCTGGCGCTGTGAGCCAAGCCCGTCAATGCCCAGTTCCATCACGTCGCCCGGTTTCACGAACACCGGCGGTTTCATGCCCAGGCCAACACCTGCCGGTGTGCCGGTGATGACAATGTCTCCCGGCTCCAGCGTCATGAACTGGGACAGGTATGACACGATGAACTTGATCGGGAAGATCATGTTCTTTGTGGTGCCGTCCTGCATGCGCTGGCCGTTGATGTCGCACCACAGGTTTAGTTTTTGCGGATTTGGGACTTCATCGCGGGTCACCAGCCATGGACCGATCGGCCCGTAGGTGTCGTGCGATTTGCCCTTCACCCACTGCCCGCCATGCTCGATCTGGTTCTCACGTTCAGACACATCATTGCACACGAAGTATCCGGCCACATGGCTTAATGCCTTGGCTTGCGAAACGCTCTTGGCCTGGGCGCCGATGACAAATCCGATCTCCACTTCCCAGTCGGTCTTCAGCGATTTCTTGGGCAGAACCACATCATCATTGGCGCCGGCAATGCAGCTTGTGTGCTTGGAGAAGATTACCGGTTCGGTGGGAATGGGATGGCCGGTTTCCTCAGCATGGTCGGTGTAGTTCAGGCCGACACACACGAAATTACCGATGCCGGTCAGCGGCGGTCCGAAGCGGGGCTTGCCTTTGACCAGCGGCAGGCGGGCCGGATTGATCTTGGCGAGTTTGGCCAGCGCCTTGTCCGACAACTGGTCCGGTGTGATGTCATCGATGCGAGCGGACAGATCGCGCAGTTTTCCATCATCATCGATCAGGCCCGGCTTTTCCTTGCCGGCCTTGCCATAACGTACAAGCTTCATTTGTGATTGCCTCTTAGATTTTGTCTCCGGCACGCTCAACACCTGGGTGCCAGATCGGTTGATAACCCGCGTGCAAAATGCGCGCGATTGCCGGCGGTGTCAAAACCTCAACGTCGAGATTCAGATCAAGAGGTACGCCGGCACCATATCCCGACGCCGTCCAGGGCAGGAATTTACGGTCACGAACGGCCAGCATATTGTCATCAACACGAACCATTGCGCCGTCCGGCAGACTGCCGGACCTGGCGGTCCAGGTGATTTTCGCACCGCCTTTTGCACGTCGTTCTGTGGAAAGCGCCCGATCCATGTCAGGTGCTGACGGCGCCACGGCAAGTGCATGGGAGGCTTTCCATGCTGCCTGGAACGAAAGCGCATGCTTGCGCCGGCATTCAAAGCACGGCCGGTGCCCCGCGGCCAGCGCGGTCACTTCATCCATGAAGAACAATTCCGTATATCC
>JABDRA010000113.1 GCA_013041995.1 Anderseniella sp.
AGATAGTTGTCATCCTGAATGGCGCCTCCGAGAATGTACCATTTGGAAATGAAGCCGCCGGTGGGCGGCACGCCGATCATCGACAGCGCACCGATGGCGAAGGCCGCCATGGTCCAGGGCATGCGCCGGCCGATACCGCGCATGTCGGTAATCTCGGTTTTCTTCGACGCGACATAGATGGCGCCTGCGGCAAAGAACAGGGTGATCTTGCCGAAGGCATGCGCCATCATGTGCATGGAGGCGCCGACTTCCGATAACGGCTTCAAAACGGAAGCAGCCAGCACCACATAGGACAACTGGCCGATGGTCGAATAGGCCAGCAGGCGTTTGAGATTGGTCTGGCGAAGCGCGATGAAGCTGGACACCACGATGGTGAAACACGCGAGCCAGATGATCAGCCTGTGACTTGGCTGGTTGAACAGAAAATCGATGCCGAAGATATAGACAAACACCTTGGTGATGGTGAACACACCGGCCTTCACAACGGCAACGGCATGCAACAGGGCTGAGACCGGTGTGGGTGCCACCATCGCGGCTGGCAGCCAGCGGTGGATTGGCATCAGGGCCGCCTTACCGATACCAAACGCAAACATCAGCAGCAGCACGCCAACCAGCGGTTCTGCGATCTTGCCTTCAAGAATGCCGCCCGGCGTGAAATCAAGCGTTCCGGCAATCGAGTAGGTCCATATCATCGCCGGCAGGAACAGGCCGATGGATGTTCCCAGCAATATCCCCATGTAAACCCGCGCCGACCTGACGGTGGCCTGATCACCCTTGTGGGCCACGAGCGGGTAAGTTGAAATGGTCAGGACTTCATAGAAGATGAACATGGTCAGCAGATTGGCCGAGAATGCGACACCAACGGCAGCAGCCAGCGCGATGGCAAAGCAAATATAGAACCGGGTCTGGTTTTGCTCGTTATTGCCGCGCATGTAACCGATCGAATAGACCGAGTTGACAATCCACAGGCCCGAAGCCAGTGCAGCGAACAGCATGCCGAGTGGTTCAACCTTGAAGGCGATCCTGAGACCCGGCAGCATTTCACCCATTTGCAGTTCAGGACGTCCACCGGCCTGCAATGTCGGGACAAGGCTCCACACCACGATCGCCAGACAGACCGCCGTTGTCAGGGTTACCGTTTCGCGCACATTGGGCCAGCGGCCGGCCAGCGCAATGGCGACAGCCCCGGCGAGCGGTATGGTCAGCGCATAGAGAATGGTGTCGGCTTCGCTGAATATCATAATGCAACACCCAGCAAATTCTTGGCGGCAAGAGATGCAAGCCCGACGGTTACACTCGTATCCAGGGCAATCCAGATCCCCGTCAACACCACTATCCAGGTCGGGATGAGCATTGCAAGAGGCGCTTCTCCGGTCACCGGCACGGCGTTCGCGCGCGGCTCGGCGAAATAGGCCACCTCGATTACCTTCCAGACGTAAATCACTGCCAACAGCGATGATATCAGAATAATGGCGACCAGCATGGCACCAAGCCAACCCTCGTCAAGCGCGGCCAGGACCAGATACCATTTGGAAATAAATCCTGGCGTCAACGGCACCCCGATAAGCCCGAGTCCACCGACAACAAAAGCAGCCATTGTCCACGGCATCGTTTTTCCCGCACCCGCCAGATTCGCCACGTTCACCGTCCGATAGCGCAGCGCAAGGCACGCAACAGCCATAAACATTCCACCCTTGATAAGGCCATGGTTGAACATGTGAACGATGGCACCGGTCAACCCGGCAACCGATGTCATGGATATGCCCAGCGCAATGTACCCGATCTGCGCGACGGACGAATAAGCCAGCAGCCGTTTCAGATTTTTCTCGTATATGGCCAGCATTGACCCGGCAAACAGAGCCAGTACGCCAAGCGGTACAAGGAAGAAGGTCAGCTGGATGTCGTGATTTGCAATGCTGTTCTGGAAGATCGCATAATCCACGCGCATCAGCACGTACAGCGACACCTTGGTGGAGGCCGCAGCTATGAATACCGTTACTGCGTTAGGGGCAAAGGTATAGGCATTCGGCATCCACGAATGCAGCGGGAAAATTGCCGCCTTGATCGCAAGACCGACGGATACAAAGCCTGCCGCGACCAGTACGAGGCGGATATCTTCCACCTGCCCTACCCGCGCAGCGAGATCGGCAGTGTTGAGAGTGCCCGTCACCATGTACAGGAAGCCGACACCGATCAGGTAGAAAGTGGCCCCTACCGTACCCATGACAATGTAGCGATAGGTGGAGATCAGGGCACGTCTGTCGGGTCCGGCCGAAATCAGCACATACGTCGACAGGGAAGAGATTTCCATGAACACGAATATGTTGAATGCATCACCGGTTATGACCATGCCGACAAGGCCGGCCGTGCATAAAAGCCAGGCAGCGAAAAACGCCGGCGCGGTTTCCTCACCGACTTCATCGGCCAGGCTCTTGAATCCGAAAATCAGTGCAGCAGAAGACGCACCGGTGATCAGCATGGCCATCAGCGCAGACAATGCGTCAATATGCAGAACGATACCGTATGGCGCAGGCCATCCGCCCATCTCATAGATGATGGTTTCACCAGTTATGGTGGTTGCGGCAAGCGAACAGGCCACAAGAAAAGAAGTGACGACTGCAGCCATTGCCGAAAACCAGGGAAATCCGTGCAGGCGCAACATGTAGGTTATCGGCGCTGTGAACAGCAGCACCGCCACCACCAATGCCGGGAGCTGGTCGTAAAGTGTCACAGTTCGCGGTCCATTTCCTGAATCTTGTCTTCTTCAATGGTGCCGTAGGCTTCCTTGATACGGACCGTGACAGCCAATGCCAGCGCAGTCGTTGAAATGCCGACCACAATCGCGGTGAGGATCAGCACCTGCGGCAGCGGGTTGGCAAATATCTGGTTCTCCACGCCCTCCTGGATGATGGGGGCGGTTCCGCCATCGATCTTATCCATGGAGATGTACAACAAGAACACCGCCGACTGAAAAATCGTCAGTCCGATCAGAGACTTGATAATATTCGTGCGGGCGAGAATACAGTATAGCCCGATCATTAGCAGGACGGCGAAGACGAAATAGTTGTACAGCCCCAGCAGTTCCATTACCTGATCCCCCGTCTCGAGAAGGCATGAAAGATGGTGATCATGACGCCGGCGACCGTCATGCCGACGCCGGCCTCAATAACCAGGATGCCGAGATGCTGCCCGTGGATGGGATCGTGCGACAAAACCGAGTAATCCAGGAAACGACCGCCCATTGCCATGCTGGCCACACCCACTGAAGTATAGGTAAACGCGCCGAGGGCCACCAACATGCTCGAAAACCATTCCGGCACCAGTTCGCGGCCGCGCGGACCGCCTTCGACCAGCGAGTAGAGGATGACACCTGCAGCAATAAGTGCGCCGGCCTGGAAACCGCCGCCCGGGCCAAAGTCACCGTGAAACTGAACATACAGGCCGAACAGGACGATAAAAGGCACCAGCATCTTGCCGACGACACGCGGGATCAGATGATGGCGCAGATTATCAGTCCGCTTGTCGAACTCATCTTCTTCGATTGATTCCCGACGCGGCCGCACCCGGCCAAGCAGCGACATGACGCCAATACAGGCGATAAACACCACGAACACCTCGCCGAGCGTATCATAGCCACGGAATGAGGCCAGCACCGCTGTTACCACATTGGGTACGTCAATCAGTTCCGGGGTTTTTTCCAGGTACCAGGGTGCGACATGCTTGTGCACGATCGCATTGGGGTCGCCCAGTCTCGGGGCCTGAAAGGTGGCGAATATGATGACGCCGCCCAGGGCTGAAGACGTCAGCAAAGGAACCCATGTACCGACCGGTGGCGAGCGGTCATGTTCCGCAGTCAGCGCCAGCGCGCTGAGAAACAGCACCGTTGAAATACCCGCACCGATCACCGCTTCGGTCAGTGCCACGTCCGCTGCATCCAGAATAAAGAAGTTGGCAGCCATTATCAGAGAGAAAATGCCGGACAGCATGACAGCGGTGAACAGATTGTCAGTCCGCAAAATGGCAACGGCCACGATAACCAGCATGGTCAACAGAAACAGCGAGAAGACAATCGTCATCATGACTTCTTCCTCGCTGTTTTCTTTGCTGGCTTCCTGGCCGCTTTCTTTACAGCCTTTTTGGCCGCCGTTTTAGCCGGTTTTGCAGGTGCAGCTTTCCTGGAAACTTTCTTCGCCGCAGTCTTGCCGGCAGAAGCTTTCGCGCTTGATACGGCTGCCGGTTTCGAGGTCGCAGTGTCTGGTTGATTTTCCGGCAATGGTGAGCCGGTTTCATTGCGGCACGCCGTCTTGACGCCCGACAGCAAGGCCGCGTTTGCCAGCGCATAGGATGCCGTCGGAGAGGTAAGAAACAGGAACAGGAAGATCGCGGCCAGCTTGAGCGGCACCAAGGTGAGACCGCCCTGCAGCATGAGGCCAAGGAGGATCAGCGCTGCACCTCCCGTATCGGTGAGTGATGCAGCATGCATGCGGGTAAAGAACTCCGGCATCCGCATAACGCCAAATCCACCGACAAACACAAAGAACCCGCCGGTGAGCAGCAAAACAGCAGATGCGATATCAAGCAGCAAATCCATTACTTGTCCGCCTCCCTTTCAGCCTCTGCTTCACGGCGAACGCCGCGCGACTGGAAGAACAGGAGAACGGCAAATACACCGATGAAATTGATCAGGGCATAAGCCAGCGCAAGATCCAGGAAATCCGGGCGCCCCGACAGGAAGGAGATCACTGCGAGAAACAGAACCGTCTTGGTGCCAAACATGTTGACTGCCAGCACCCGGTCAAAAATGGTCGGACCAATCAAACCACGCACCACAGCCAGGACCATGGTGACGAGAATCGCAATGCTGGTGCCGAAATAAACCCACTCCATGCCACTATCGCTCCAACGCCGTGATGCGACGGTCCATCTCGCCTTCGTGGAGGCCATCAGCACCGGACTGGGTCAGCGCATGTACCAGCAATTGACCGTCTTCGATGTCAACGGTGATGGTACCAGGTGTCAGGGTGATCGAGTTGCCGTAAATCACCTGCCCCATTTCCGTGGTCTGGCCTGCCTTGAGCCGGATCATGACCGGATCAATATTCATCTTGCCGGATAAAATGATTCTCGCCACATCGATATTCGACTTGGCAATTTCCAGCAACAGCCACGGCCAGTAGGTGGCAAGCTGGTGTACGTGCTGGAGGATTTTGAACTGGGAACCTTCGCCATCTGCCCTGCGCATGCGCAGAGCCAGATAGATGCAGACAAGAGCCGATGCCAGGCCGAGCCCCAGCAGCAATGGCTTGAAATAGCCGGACCACAGAATCCAGCCAACACACAGTGCTACGAACAACCCGAGCTTTTGAAGCATCCACTACCCCTTGAACATAAACAGTTGTTCGCCATTTATGGCACTAGCGTCAATGGTTTTCCGCAAGTTGTAATCAATTGATCGTGCTAATTATACCGCATGGCGGAATGATTCCGGTCAGGATATCAATGAGTAATCATGATTTATGCCCTTTTAGCCGTGGTTTTCCTGGCCCTGATGTTCGGTCCGCAAATGTGGGTACGCTATGTCATTGCCGAACATGCAGATGACCGGCCGGACTTTCCGGGTACCGGCGGCGAGCTTGCGCGACACCTGCTCGACGACGCAGGTCTTGATCAGGTGCCGGTGGAGGTGCTTCTTGCCGATGGCGGCGATCATTACGACCCGCAGGCAAAGGCAGTGCGACTGAGCCCGTCACACCATGACGGCAGGTCGATAACCGCCGTGGCGATTGCTGCACACGAAGTCGGACATGCCATGCAGGATGCGGAAGGGTACAAACCTCTGGCATTGCGGACAAGGATGGCAACAGCAGCCCAGAAAATACAGGGGATCGGATCGGTTTTGCTGATTGGCGCGCCCATCGTCATGGCCATAACACGCAAACCTTCAATCCTGCTGATTGAGATTGGTGCCGGTCTGGCCATTATGGCAACCGGCGTCGTGGTGCATCTGATTACACTGCCGGTTGAAATTGACGCCAGCTTTTCCCGTGCGCTGCCAATTCTGAAGCACGGGGAATATCTGAAAAAAGATGACCTGCCGGGCGCAAAAAAGGTCTTGCGCGCTGCGGCGCTAACCTACGTGGCAGCGGCAATGGTCAGCCTGCTTGATGTTATGCGGTGGTTGCGATTATTACGGTTCTA
>JABDRA010000119.1 GCA_013041995.1 Anderseniella sp.
GTTCGGAACATTCGATGTGCGCGACAAGCGTCAGCGCATTGGCCGAAATCCGAAAACCGGGGAAGAGGTACCGATTACGCCGCGCCGCGTGCTGGTGTTCCGGCCCAGCCAGATCATGAAGGCGATTGTAAACGGAGAAGCACCGTCCGGCGGGGGCGACTGATTTTCAGTAGCGTGACGAGTGAGTAGGTGTGCGGGGAGATCTTCGACACTTGATCTGGACCATGGAACGCGAAAGAGGCTGAGATTTGACCGACAAGGCGCCGGAAGCATTCAGAACCATATCCGAAGTAGCTGAACAGCTGGACGTGCCGCAGCACGTGCTGAGGTTCTGGGAAACCAGGTTTTCACAGATCAGGCCGATGAAGCGTGGTGGCGGCAGACGGTATTACCGTCCCGCCGACGTTGATCTGCTAAAGGGCATCCGGACATTGCTGTACGGTGAAGGCTACACCATCCGGGGCGCCCAGAAGATCCTCAAGGACAATGGCATTGCCCATGTCATCGGCATCGGCAGGGGCGAAGTGGAGGTTGATCCGGCGGAAGAAACCGTTAAGGCAGCCCGCAAATCGGTCTCCAAGCCGGCTGAGGCGAAGGCCGATACCGGTCCGGCTCAGGCGCCTACCAAGCCCGGTGAAACCAGGATCGTGCATGAACTCACCCCGGCGCAGATTGATGAATTGCGGCTGGCGTTGACCGATCTCGCCGCTGCCCGGCGCCTGCTGGTGCCCGACCAGCCCAAGTGACCTGGATCACGGTTACGAATAATCGGCCCGCAATTGAACCTGCTGGCTTTTCTTTTGGTTCGCGTGAATGTAATGCCCCGCTCCGGTCGGAGCGTAGCGCAGCCCGGCAGTGCACATGTCTGGGGACCGCCACCCCGAAATCTCCGACACAACACTTTTTCAAGCGTTTACATCCGGCTCCGACGATAAGTCGCCGATGATCCAATGTTCAGCTGTTGCCTGGAAACAACGCGCTTGACATGACGTTCTCCGTACTCGATCGCAGAATCGTCGAGGTCCCGCGTTGAGCGGCGACATTAATCGGATTGCAATGGCTATTGCGTCGGTGTCGCTGTCTTCACCAATGGCGTTATGCAGCGAACGGGCACCCGGCGATTTGCCGGCTCTCGTTGCTCGGTCGTGATCTTGAGGTGCTTCTCACCAAATCCCGCAGCCACAATATTCTTCTCGGGTATCCCAAAAACATTGATCAGCGCATTCTTGACGTGTAGCGCCCGCCGCTTTGACAGCTTCAAGTTATAGTCGTATGTCCCCGGCGCATCCGCATGGCCTTCGACGAAGAACACTTCATCCGGTCTATCTTCCAAGATCTTAAGAATGGCGGCAGCGACACTGCCCAAATACCCGGCCTCCATTCCTTTCACATCGGCTTTATCGAAGTCGAAGCCGACACTCTTGACCTCCACTGCCTGAAGCAGACTCCGCACCTCGAAGTCCTTCTCGATTTCGTCGAGGGAGTAGATTTTGCCTGCGGACTGTTTTGGTGGAGTCTTCAGTGCCGCCATAATCTCTTCGACCGACATGGTGCTTTCGACTTCCGGAATTGCTATGGCGCATGGATTTGTGACCGAACAAGGATTACTCGCGGCCTTTGTTGCGGCGCACGGATTGCAGGGTGCCTTTGCGGCAGCGCATGGATTGCAGGATGCCTTGGTGGCAGTACAGGGATTACAGGATGCCTTAGCGGCAGCGCATGGATTGCAGGATGCCTTGGTGGCAGCGCAAGGATTGCAGGATGCCTTGGCGGCAGTGCAAGGATTGCAGGAAGCTTTGGTGGCAGCGCATGGATTGCAGGAAGCTTTGGTGGCAGCGCACGGATTGCAGGATGCCTTTGCGGCAGCGCAGGGATTGCAGGATGCCTTTGTGGCAGCGCACGGATTGCAGGCCGCCTCGGCTGTCCCAACCGCCATAATGACACTGCCGCTTTCCCAGATCGTGGCGACAGACGTCAACCCGACGGCCAATGGAAGGGAAGCCACAGTCGCAAGCAGCTTTTGCTTCACAAAGTTCATAGGACACACTCCAATTGCTACGAAGCCCCTCAGCCCTATAAACAAATTCGCGTGATCTGCCAGAAATGATATCTTATATGTGGCGTTTTTGTGGAGAATCAGAGTGCGTGCTGATGAGTTGGTCTGCTCCGGCAGTCACTGCGGGATCCGCACCCGACGCATCGAAGACGCTTGGCGCACGGGCAAAACGGCATGTCACACAAGACATCTTACCGGACTAATGCGTTGCACCAGTGCGGTGGGCGCAAAATTCAAAACATATTGTTGCCGATCAAAACCGGACCCGGTTGTTGATGGCCATGCGGCATAATTGGTATGATCTGGTGAGACTTTCGGAGGGACTTTTGGTGCAAATGGTGGTAACTACTGGCGCTTGGGTTGCTAATTGTTCTCACAGCGAAAATTTTTCTTGTAGTTTTTTGAGAGCAAATCTATTTAAAACAATCGGTTAATCAGTGTCGGAGCGTAGCGCAGCCCGGTAGCGCACTTGTCTGGGGGACAAGGGGTCGTGGGTTCGAATCCCGCCGCTCCGACCATTTTTCTGAGGTCCGTTCCGGATACCTGGCTACCTGTCATCCGTTTCAGGCGTACCAAACGGGGCGATCTTCGGATCGGAGTAGGGGCCGGAAACCTCTTCTGACTGCGGTATGTCTTTTGGGAGCTGGTCCTTGTCGACGCGCACCGTGTAGATGTGGCGCTCCAGATCGACCAGGATAATACCGAACTTCGTATCGATCGCGGAAGCGGTTACGTTCAGTTTTTCTGCAACAACATCGATGGACGGCTTGTCGTCCGGACACTGCACATTCATCATCACCATTTCGCCCATGGTATTTACTCTCTACCTGCCTGTTTCCGGCACCCGTCCACTTTACCGAAAACGGCTATGATCTTCCATTTGTTTAGACAATCGGGTTCGCCTGGTTGGCCAGGTCTGTCGGACTGATGATCCCGAAGCCTGTTTCATTGTCCCAGCCGCTGGGGCCTGAGGGTTTCACCGCACTGTCCCTGACGACCTGGGCAAGGTCAGCCGGCGACATCATGCTTGGCGGCAGACTGGTCCGTACAGCCGCTATACACCCGGCCGCGACCGGACACGCTGTGGACGTACCGCCGTCGGCACTGCCGACGCCAAAGGCATTTGATCCGTTAAAGTGGGTATAGGCGGCAATGTCGGGCTTCTCCGCCGCCAGGGGCGCTTGTCCCGGACCCTTCGATGAATAGCCGACCCGATCCCGGTTAACGTCCACACCTGCCACGGACAAAACATTCGGATGCGAGTTGGCGCCGGTAATGACATCCGTCGTGACACCCTGGCAGCGGCCGTCCGGGCAATCGGTTCCGCAATTGCCGGCGGCAAACAGGATGTCGGCGCCCGACTGTGCCAGGCTGCCGACAATCAGGTTGAATGGGTGGTTTGGATTGTCTGCATATCGTCCCGGATGCCCGGCAGCAAAATCCCAGCTGTGATGAAACATCCCCCAGC
>JABDRA010000124.1 GCA_013041995.1 Anderseniella sp.
GTTCGCTATGGTGGGAAATTGTCGACACGCTCCTGTGGCCGTGGGCGCGCAGGCCGTCTGCCAGCGTCATATGATCAAACCCTTCGATCGGCTCCTCTCCGGCTTCATAAACCGGCGCCAGCACCACCTGGTCAGCATCATTGAAACATGAGCTGAATTCATCAAACAGGCTTTCCAGCCGGGTGTAGCGATGTGGCTGCATTACCGCGATTACCCGCTGGTCCGTCACGCCACGAGCCGCCTTCAGCACCGCCGTTATCTCAACCGGGTGGTGACCATAATCATCATAGACATCTATGCCATTGCTGGACCCGGTCAGTGTAAAGCGGCGCTTTACACCGGCAAACCCTGCCAGGCCGTTGCGAATTGCCTCATCACTGACGCCCAGATTGGCGGCAACGGCGATCGCCGCAGTTGAGTTGAGCAGATTGTGCTCACCCGGCATGGCAAGCGTGACATTGTCCAGCGTGCGGCTTTCACCACTTCGGCGGTCGTTGATGACCACTGAAAAGTGACTCTTGCCGCCGGAATAACTTACATCCGTCAGGCGGTAGTCAGCCTGGGCACTCTTGCCATATGTGAACACACGGCGGTCAGTGACCTGCGCAATCAGCGACTGCACTTCCGGATGGTCCATGCACATCACGGCAAACCCGTAGAATGGAATGTTTTCCACAAATGTGCGATAGGCTTCCTTGGCCTTGTCGAAGGTACCGTAATGATCGAGATGTTCCGGATCCATATTGGTCACGATGGTCACGTCCGCTGGCAGCTTGACGAAAGTGCCGTCGGACTCGTCTGCCTCCACCACCATCCAGTCGCCTTTACCGAGCCGGGCGTTGGTACCGTAGGCATTGATGATGCCACCGTTGATGACGGTCGGGTCGATGCCACCGGCATCCAGAAGTGCCGATACCAGCGATGTGGTTGTGGTTTTGCCGTGTGTGCCGCCAACCGCAACACATGACTTGAACCGCATCAATTCCGCCAGCATTTCTGCCCGCCGCACCACAGGCAGGAACCGCGCCCGTGCTTCCAGTACTTCAGGGTTGTCCCGGCTGACTGCAGTTGAGGTAACCACAACCTGGGCATCGCCCAGATTGTCCGGCTGATGACCTATGTGAACGGTGACACCGGCCTTGCGCAACCGGGCAACATTGTAGTTGTCGGCCATGTCGGAGCCCTGCACCGTATAGCCCAGTGTCGCCATTACCTCGGCAATGCCGCTCATGCCAATGCCGCCAATACCCACAAAGTGGATCGGCCCGATATCCTGGGTTAGTTTCATTCCGGTGCAGTATCCTTTGACAGTCTTTCGCGCGCCAGCTTTTCAACCTCGTCTGCCAGTAACTCGGCAGCATTTGGCCGACCATGCGCAGACGCGGCCAATGCCGTTCTGGTAAGGTCAGCCTCATCGAAACGCAAGCGCGTAAACACGGCGGCGGTTTCCTGCGGCGTCATCTCGTTCTGCAGCATGACCCAGCCGCCACCGGCTTTTTCCATGCTTTGCGCATTGCGCAGCTGATCGTTATCGAGGGAATGCGGCAGAGGCACATAGATGGCCGGCCTGCCGATCACGCCAAGCTCCGCCACGCTGGAGGCACCGGATCGGCAGATCACCAGGTGGGATCTGGCGATCAGTTCCGGCATATCCTCAAAAAAGCTTTTGCAGAGTGCCGTGACACCTGCTGCCTCATACGCCTGGCGTACCGTGTCGACGTCTTCAGGACGGCACTGCTGGGCGACCCGCAAGGTCTTGAGAACCGCTTTAGGGAGTTCGGCAATCATTTTGGGCATGAAGTCGGAAAAGAACTGGGCACCCTGGCTGCCGCCAAACACCAGCAGGTTGAACAACGCATCAGCGGGCGGCGCGTTATACGGCCGTGCCGCATCGATCACCTGCTTGCGAACCGGATTACCGGTCAGCTTCACCCGCTTCATCTGAGCCGCCGAAAAACCGTACAGCGGTTCAAACGATGACGCGATTACCCTGGCGTTGCCCAGTCCGGCTGCAATCCGGTTGGCACGCCCGGCGACCGCATTCTGCTCATGCACCATGGACGAAATCCCGGCATAGCGCGCAGCCATCATGACCGGCAAAGAGGGATAACCGCCAAATCCGACCACCACCTGCGGTGTCAATAGTTTGAACTGGTCAAGGCATTGCCGAAAGCCCGAGATCAGTTGCGAGGCCTGCCGCGGCAGTTGCCATGGTTTGCCGAATGTCAGGGTTGATGAGGCAATTTCCTGCACGGTTCCGTCGCGAAACCGGTCCTGCCATTCCAGGCCGCGCTTGTCGGTAAACAGGTGAACCTTCCAGTCGCGCGCCTCCAACACTGACGCAAGCGCTTGCGCCGGGAACAGATGGCCACCTGTGCCGCCTGACGCGAGAACAATCGTCCTGCCGGCTTCAGCTTTTTCAGAACTCTCCATAATGCTCAGGCTGCCTTTGGAACCATGCCGCCGACTCGGGAATGAAGCGCGGTGTTGCGTACCCGCACACGCGAGAACGCCAACAATAACCCCATGGAGAACGCCATCGCAATCAGCGATGACCCGCCATAGGAGATGAACGGCAATGTCATCCCCTTGGCCGGCAACAGTGTCAGGTTCACACCCAGGTTTATGAATGACTGAAAACCGTAAAGACTGACCAGACCGGTCAGCGCCAAAACAGTAAACGGGTCGCTGACACGCATGGCCCGCAGCAGCACCCGCAAAACTATAAAGCCGATGATGCAGATCAAGGTGGCGCTTGCCACAAAGCCGAATTCCTCGCCGATGACAGCAGGAATGAAATCAGTGTGTGCATCGGGCAATATGTGCTTCGCCGTTCCACCACCGGGGCCGGTTCCCATCAGGCCACCATTGTTGAACGCCTGGGTGGCAGCATCCACCTGGAACGTGTCATGCTTTTCAGGATCGAGAAACCGGTTCACCCGGGAGGCCACGTGAGGAAAGCTCAAAAAGGCAACAACCGCGCCACCACCGGCCAGGCCGGCAAGCCCGAATATCCATACCCATGAAATGCCGTGAACGAGCAGCAAGGTGGCGAACACGGCGGTGATCAGCACCAGTTGTCCAAAATCAGGCTGCATTACCAATAATCCTGCCAGGGCCGCAAACATCGCAAAGGAAATCCACAGTCCCGGCATGTCCGGGCGTCGGATGCCTTCAGCCAGAAACCAGGCTGCGGCAACGACGAATGCCGGTTTGGCAAATTCCGAAGGCTGCACATTTATCGGGCCCAGATCGAGCCAACGATGCGCGCCTTTGATTTCCGGCCCTACGAAAATTGCCAGCAGCAAGGCTGCGAGCCCCGCAATGAAGGTCAGCATGCAGATGCGGCGCGCCTGCGATGGTGACAAAAGCGACGTCAGCACCAACACAATTGCTGCCGGAGCCAGAAACACCAGTTGACGGGTGAAGAAATGAAAATGCTCAAGCCCGAGGCGTGCCGCAACGGGCGGGCTGGCTGCCATGGAGAACAAAACACCGGATGCCATCAGCACCAGCACACAGCCCAGCAGCACCTTGTCGACAGAGAACCACCAGTCGGCAATCAGGCCACGATCGGAACGCGAGATCAGCATGTCTCAGGCCACCTTTGTTTGTTGCTGTACACCGTCAAGCGCCAGCACACAGGCGCGAAAATCGTCTCCGCGCATTTCAAAATTGGGATATTGATCAAACGATGCGCAAGCCGGTGACAAGAGCACCGCTATTTCACCGTGCTCACTTGTATCGCCAGCTGCATCCTGCGCTGCCTGCTCAACAGCAGCCTGCATTGAATCGCAGGTGATGTAGGCTGTTTTGCCCTCGAGTGCATCTGCCAGCAATGCGGCGTCCTGGCCGATCAGATAGGCTTTCGCAATCCGGTGGAAGTGGGGTTGCAGTGCGCGGA
>JABDRA010000013.1 GCA_013041995.1 Anderseniella sp.
GCACCGGATACTGCTGCGGAGTTTTGCAAGGTGGCGACAGATGTGCTGCTGGCGAGCACGCAGGATATAGAACAGGCCGAGCTTGATCGCGCCCGGGCACAGCTCAAGGCGTCGCTGGTCATGAGCCTGGAAAGTCCGTCCTCGCGTGCAGACCAGATTGCACGCCAGTTCCTCGCCTACGGCAAGGTACCCGACGTTGCCGATATTCTTGCCAAGGTGGATGCGGTGACCACCGATGATGTGAAACGCCTGGCAACCGCTACATTCAGCGGGGCAAGCCTGTCACGCGCGGCGGTCGGGGATACATCACTGCTTGCACAAGGCAATGAACTTGCGGCAAGATTTGCCTGAACTATCGACGTCTGGCCGACTATCGAATACTACAGTCAAAATGTCATTCTTGAGAACCTACGCATATCTGGATACTGACCCGGTTATTCAGACCGGAAAGGTTATATTGCGCCCTGCCATAGGGGCTGATTATGCCCAATGGGCGCAACTGAGGTCGTCCAGCAGGGCGTTTCTGGAACCGTGGGAGCCGACCTGGCCCCGTGATGATCTGACCAAATCGTCTTATCGCCACCGCATTCGCCGTTACAACAAGGATATGCGAGACGATTATGCTTATGCGTTTTTTGTGTTTTGCCGGCAATCCGGCAATCTGGTTGGCGGGCTGACCATCTCCAATGTGCGCCGTGGCGTGGCACAAACCTGTTCTTTGGGGTATTGGGTCGGCCAGCCATATGCAAACCAGGGTTACATGTCCGCTGCGGTGAACGCGGCCATATCTTTCTGCTTTGACAGTTTGCGGCTGCACCGCATTGAAGCTGCTTGCCTGCCGGTCAATGAGGCTTCCAGAAAATTGTTGTTGCGGTGTGGCTTTTCGCAGGAGGGCTATGCCCGCAAATACCTGAAGATCAATGGGCGATGGCAAGATCACCTGTTGTTTGCATTGCTGGACGCAGACCCGCCCGGGTGATTGAGGTGGATCGCATATGTCTTTGAGTCAGCAGCCATTTCAGTGGATAGTGGGCGCGATTGTCGTCAGCGGGCTTTGGTCTTCGACGATAGTCAGGCTAAGATGTATTTACCGTGGGTAAGTTACAGAGAGAGTTGCGATGCCATTTTGGCGGTTAACGGTTGCAGCATTGGTCGGCATCTGCATGGCCCTGATCGTAAGCACGGCTGGTGTCTTGGCACAGGATGCCGGCAAGGTCGTGCGCGCCGATTTTTCAGCCAGCCATATCGATGTTGTGCCGTTTCTGGGCGCTGTTCAAAGCGACAACAAGCAGGTCGTGGTCAAACTGCCCGCAAATGTTGCCGGTCAAACCGAAAGCATGAATCTGCAGGCAACAGGCGCCGGACCGCAATATCGATGGGCCATATTCACGACCGCCAACCCCTCGGCAATTGAAAGGGAGCTGGTAATTGACGCGGCAAGGCAGTCGTTCCCGGGGTCAGGGATTGTCTCACCGTCATATTCCAGCAGCCGTATTTCGGCTGCCTCGTCTTCTCGAAGTGTAACACTGCGCCGGTTGAACATACCGGACCGTGATGCGTTTGCGTTTACCGTGCCACCGAACACCAGCCTTACTGTCGCTCTGGAACTGTCAGAGGTCGGTGTTTCAGGCGTCAGGCTCTGGCAGCGTTCAGCGTTTGATCACAATGCCTATCGGCAGGCGTTGTATCGCGGCATCGTGCTGGGAATGGCGATGCTGGCGGTGGTGGTTATTACCTGTCTGGTGCTGTTGTCGCCACAGATCGTGTTTCCATTGTCGATGATTTTCGCCGTGCCAGCCGTAGGGTTTATCACCCTGGAGACTGGCCAGCTTGAAGCTGCATTGAACTCCGTCCTGCCGGTGCTGGTTCCCCGGCATGAAGTGCTCAGCGCCATCATTGAGGCATTGATGACGGCCGGGGTGATGTTCATGGGCGTCACCATCATGCGTACCCGGCGGCAACTGCCGACCCTGAGCGGGCTGTTGATTTTTGCTGGCGGGGCCGGTGTCGCCCTTGCCGCCTATGCATTCTTCGAGCCGGTATTGGTGAAACAGATCGTGCGGATTGGCTTCGCGCTCGGTGTGGTCACCGTGCTTGTGGCGTCTGCAATTCTGGCCCATCGCGGGGGCGTGCGGGCAAAATCATCCAGCATGATCTGGATACTTCTCGGCCTGTGGACGGCTGCTGCGAGCTTTATTGCAATCGCCCGCCCGCCCAGTGAACTTGCCTCCCCTGTTCTGGTTGGCGGCCTGGCGCTGGTGCTGGTGGCGCTGGCATTCGTTCTGGCCTATTTCGCTTTTTCCAGTGCGCTGAACCCGGAGCAGGACACGCTGGAGGCTGAACGCAATGCGCTTGCACTGGCCAGTGCGTCCCAGGTGGTCTGGGATTACGAGCCGGGTGACAATTCGTTTTTTGTCGGCACCGAGTTGGAAAAGGTGCTGGGTTATGAAGAAGACAGCCTCGACAACACCGATCAGAAGTCCTGGTTGACATTGATACATCCTAACGATCACAACGCCTATTTTGCCGCTCTTGAAGTGGCGAAACTGCGCGGTAACCAGCATTTTGAACAGCAATTGCGTGTGCGCCATGCCGATGGCCGCTATCGCTGGTACACGCTGAAGGGCAGTT
This sequence comes from Anderseniella sp., assembly GCA_013041995.1. Lineage (GTDB taxonomy): Bacteria > Pseudomonadota > Alphaproteobacteria > Rhizobiales > Aestuariivirgaceae > Anderseniella. The sequence continues at coordinate 2,632 of JABDRA010000013.1, forward strand.
CCCTGCCGAACGGATCGGAGACCGGATTGCGCCTGACAGGCGTGCTGAGTGATGCATCGCAGCAGCGCAATTCGCAAAATCGCCTGTTGTCCGATGCCATTTTCGATGTGGTGACCGGCCTGCCCAACTACGCGCTTTATCTTGATCGGTTGTCACAAGCCACCAAGCGGGCGGTCGCCAATGATGACATGCAGCTCAATATCGTGATTGTCGATATTGACCGCTTTAACGTGGTCAACGACCGGCTCGGCCAGGAAATTGGTGACAGTCTCTTGAAGACCATTTCGCGGCGCATTGAAAAACTGTTGCCGGAGACCAGCAGTCTTGCCCGGATGCCCGGTGATCAGTTCGCCATTATTCATGAGACGTCTTCTGATCAGGACGCAATGGAAACGGCGATTATTTTCGTGGATCAGGTCCGCCATGCTGTCTCCCAGCCGGTACGGGTGCCGCCGAACGAGATTTACCTCACCTGTTGCGTCGGTGTCGCACACTGGAACCCGGAAATGGAAGGTGCAGACGTCCTGCACAGGTGTGCCGACACTGCATTGTTTGACGCGAAGATGCGCGGCAAGGACAAGGTTGCTTTCTACAAGCCCGGCATGTTGCAGGAAACAACATCTACCGCTCTGAGTATCGAAGATCTGCAGGAGGCGCTTCAGGAACGCCGCTTTGAACTCCTTTACCAGCCGATCATGCGGTTGTCTGACCGCCAGCTGGCAGGATTTGAGGCACTGGTTCGTTTGCGCACGGCCAACGGCGAAGTTCTTGAACCTTCCGGCTTTCTTCCACTGGCGGAACGCTCCGGCTTGATTGGAGATATCGGAGCTTTCGTGTTGTCTGAAGCAGCCCGCCAGTTGGGCGTGTGGCAGCGGATGTTTACCCCGGCGCAGCCGGTTTTTGTGTCGGTCAATGTATCGTCTTCCCAGTTGACCGGCCCGCGCCTTTTACATCTTGCGCGCACGGTATTGTCCCGCGAGGAACTTGCGCCTGGCACTTTGAAGCTGGAAGTCACCGAGACAATGGTGATGGAAAACCCGGAATTGTCGCTGCAGATGCTCGACCGGCTGAAAGCGCTGGGCATCGGGCTGTCATGTGATGATTTCGGGACCGGTTATTCATCATTGTCCTATTTGAGGCGCTTGCCGTTTGACACCATCAAGGTGGACCGCTCTTTCCTGCAGGCCGGTCTCGAAACGGATCGCGGATCGGTGATCCTGGATGCCATCATTCTGCTGGCTCATGACCTTGGCCTGCAGGTGGTGGCAGAAGGTGTCGAGACGCGGGATCAGCTCAATCATCTGGTCACGCTGGAATGTGACCTCGCGCAGGGTTTTCTGATCGGCGAACCGATCGATGCCCAGCAGGTGCTTGCAGCTCTTGGCGCACCGTCGCGTGATACGTCATCGAGCCAGTCCGGCATTGCATCCTTGTGGAACCGCCTGACGCGCCGACAGCCGATGGTCCCGCCTGCATCCATTACGGTGGAGCCGGAGCCCGAGCCTGAAGCGGAAAATCTGGCGCCATGGTCACCATATGACTTCCACCCTGCTCCATGGGCGCCGCGGGTTGCGAATATGACTTTCGAGCAACCGGCAATCGAGGGACCGCAGGAGCCTGAGCATGCTGCAGCAGATGAGGTGACAGACGAAGAACCAACACCGATCGACGACCCGGAACGCGGCTGGCAAACCACCGAAGCTGACCTGGAAACGGTGTCACGGCAGGTCAAGGACGCGCTGGCAGGGATCTCTGAAACTCCGGCCCCTACACCGGCAGCATCAAGGCCAATCCCGCCTTTGGCGCCTTTGACAGCAAAAAGGCCTGCAGCGGAAATCAGACCGGTGCCCAAGGTCGCCCCTGCACCTGTGGCGCCACCTGCGGCAGCACCAAAGCCATCACCAAGGGCGG
>JABDRA010000136.1 GCA_013041995.1 Anderseniella sp.
ATGTACGGTTTTCTTATTTTCGAACAATTGCCTGACTTCTGGACACTTGTCGGTGCGATCATCATTGTTGCCACCGGCCTTTACACCCTCAACCGCGAACGTCTGGTGAGCCGCGAAATCTAGGGTCCTGACCCTAGAGCGAGATGAGGTTGGATTGACTTTGATGCAGTGCTTTCACGCCAACTTTCGGTAAAGAGTGAAAAGTGCCATCAACGCAAAAAAGCTTGTCCCGAATTCAACATCAAAGCCGGCTGCCGAGATCATGCGTACCCTTGTCTGCCCTTAGCCACCAAGTCAGCCAGGAGGCACCCGCTATGGTCGCATGGAGCCAAATGTAGTTTTTGCTCGGCCCAAATGTGCATCACCATTAATACGCAAGCTCAGCGGCTTTGTGCGCATAGTTGTCGGTTGGTTGATGGCATTTTGAACTGCCTCATATCTCTCAATCCCGGTCACGGCATCTGGACAGGTCCAAATGGCAATGCGGGCGAAAGTCCGTTTGAATTCCTTGTTGCGGTTGTGCGGGTTACTGCGCGGCCGATGACGTTGGCTTTTCAGCTGGCTCAACCTTCAACCGGGCAATCTCTGCATTCGCGGTGGAAAGTTCAATGCGCGCGGCCTTTGCGGCGGCCTGTGCGTCTGAAACTTGCTGATTTGCCGTTGCCAGTTGATCGCGTAATGCTTCTGCCTGTTTCGCAGCCGCCTGCTCCGCCTGAGCGCGCTCTTTCAAGGCCGTGGCGACCTTTGCCTGTGCAGCCTGCACCTGTATGGTCAGCTTTTCATTTTCGGCACGAGACTGTTTGGCCTCCCGGGAGGCTGCTGTGAGCATTTTTTCGATCACTTGCGCGCTCTCTGTTTGCGCCTCATCGAGTTGGGCTTTCAGGACATCGCGTTCGTTGTTGGCCTTGTCGAGCCTGGTTTTGAGGCTTTCGACCAATTGCCCGGACTGCTGCAGGGCGCTGCGGGTTTTTTCCGGTTCAACCGGTTGAGCCTTTGCCTTGGCCAGTTGGACTTCCAGGTCGGCGATATCCTTGTCAGCCGCTTGAAATTCGTCGCGAAACTTCTTGGTGGTATTTTTTGCGTCAGCCAGTTGCTTTTTCAGAGTTTTATTGGTGGCCAACGCCTTGGCAAGCTTTTGAACAGCAGATTTTCGCGCCCGTTCGGATTTCGCAAGCCGGGCCTGCTCGGCCTCAACCTGGCTGGTTTGGCTACGGGCGGCAAACGTGTCCTTCTTTTTCGACAAGCCCGCACAACCAGCCAGTACTATGGCCGTGACACACATTACCCCTACCCCAGTGAAGAAACCGCCACGGTGCCCGAAGCGGTTTGTCAAATTCAGATTTTGATCCATCATGATCGCTGTATTCCCACATTTTGACCGCCGTCACCTGGTCAGCAAACCCTGAGAGGATTTGCCAGCTATGGAACAAGCATGCCCCAACGGCAGTAAAAACGGAGTTCAGAAACACGGTTAATAATTGATTCACAAATTCCACCTGTTCAGCTTCCCGCTTACCTGCAGGAGACTGTCTATCCATGGTGGTTTTGATCAATCAGATGCCATCCAGGGTGAAACGGCATCGATCTTGGCAATCAGGACAGCATGTCCGGATTATCCGCCAGCGCTTCCCGGTAGCGTGGCTGAAAATGCAGCCAGCCGATATATTCGCTGCCGACATGTTCCCGGCCTGCTTCCTATTGGGGAAACCATGACGTATCTATTTCGGCATAACGGTTCTGGAAATCACACAGCCGCGCCATTTCAGACTCCTGGAGAACAGTCAAAACATTCTCCCCACGTCTGATCATTCCTTCGTCTTCCATCGCAAGAAGCGATCGGCTGACATAAACATTAGTCAGCCCTATATAGTCTCCAATCTCGGTCTGGTTGAGCGGCAGGCGTATCGTGCTGCGCATCGATTTGTTGGTGATCCGCAGCTTGGACAACAAGTCCAGAAAGAAATAGGAAAGACGTTCGCGAGCATCCATCCGGCCCATCATCCGCAAGGAATCAAGTAGCAATGCATGTTCCCGCAAAGCGAGTGAGAAGAGCAGCGCCGTCAGCTTCGGCGACTCGCGGAAGACAATATCGAGATCTTTCTTGGGAAACGGGCACAGGATGATATCTTCGGCCGTACGCAATGTGGTGGAGGCCACCTTAAAGGCCACGTCCGGCAGCCCGACTATGTCTCCGGGATGATGAATTTGAACTATTTGCCGCCTGCCGTCCGGCATGTCGGTATAGCTGTACAGCCACCCACGTTTCACCACATACAAACTATTCGCGGCCCCCCCGGCGCGTTAACTTCGCTGTGACGGTCGAACTGCTTTTCTTCCTTCTCCAGAACAGAGATATAGCCGAGAGAGGCTTCGTCCAGACTGATGTAACGAGACAGTTTCTCAACGAGGCAACTGTCATGTACGTCCTGTTCACTCATGGCTCACTTCCTTGCTGGCAATGATCAACGCGTGGCAAGCCGAATTGTTCCAATAACATACCGCGCCGGCCGGGCGCGAAGACCATTGTCTCATAGCAGGCAATACCACCCCGAACATCTGTACGGGGTGGCGCAACATCAGGCAGCGGCCTGGGCATTGAGCTTGCCCTCGGCGATCTGGCTGAGCTTGTCGTCAGCGTCCTTTTCTTCGGACAGCGTTTGTTCCAGCAAGTCACGAACCTCATTGTAACCTAACTGGTTCGCCCAGACGCACAGCGTGCCATAGCGCGTGATCTCGTAATGCTCGACAGCCTGTGCCGCACCGATCATCGCGGCATCACGGGTATCCGCATCATCAATCTCGGACATGAGTTCTTCAGCCTCGGTGATGATACCGACGATTGCCGGACACTTTTCGCCGGAAGCGTCTTTGCCGAGCAGCTGGAAAGCCCGTTCAAGACGCTCCAGATGCGTGTTGATTTCGTCGAGGTGATCTTCAAAGAGACCGCGAAGTTTCCCGTCATCCGCGTTTTCGATCATTTTCGGAAGCGCCTTCTTGATCTGCGTTTCCGCGAAAAAGATGTCCTTGAGCGTATGGATGAACAGGTCGTCGAGGGTCTTGATGGACATTGTAAATTTCCTCTGTTGTGATTGGTGTCTTGATTTTTTGTTCAGCCCGGTTGAACTCCCCTGAGGCGTTCCAATCGGCCACAGCAGCTCGGCTTGAAAACTCGTGAAGAAGTTTCGGCTGTCACCACTGTCTCACTTCATATTTCAAAGAATCTCTATCTTCATCAAAGCAGTTTGATGAGGCGCCGGTCTGCCGGCAGTAGAACACTCGCAAGCTCACAGTCCACCAAGGCAGCTTGTGCTGCCCTGAGCGTCCAGGGTGCCGGAATGCGACAAAAGACGGTGGATGTCTTCGCTGACCCGAAGCCTGATCAAACAATGCCGCTCAGCGGTCATTACAAGGGAGAATGCCATGAACTGGGATGTCATCGAAGGCAGGTGGGACCAGGTCAAAGGTCACGCAAAGATGAAATGGGGCGAATTGACCGACGACGATCTCGATGTAGCGGCCGGCAAGAAAGACAAGCTCGCTGGCCGGATTCAGGAACGGTACGGCAAGTCCAGGGAAGAAGCAGAACGCGAGGTTGAAGAATGGTCGCGCTCGGTGAACGACTGAACTCACAAGAAGAATTGCGGCGTCCGGTACGAAATCTTTCCTGCCAGACGACACCTCCGCGCTGCCTACAAAGACGACAGGAAGTAACTCAAGCCCTCAAGGCTAACAACAGGGAACCCCAAAATGACTAAACTCACCAGACTACTCACGACATCGGCAGCTGTTTGCGCGATCATGGCAGCAGGTGCCAACGCACAGACGGCCAAACCGGCTGCTACACTCGACACCGCTGGCGGCAAAGTTGTCGTCGAGCAGGAAAAGCCGACGGTTACCGTCACACAGGACGACCCGAACGTGACCGTGGACCAGGCACAGCCTGAGGTGACTGTGGAGCAGCCGCAACCGGAAATTACCGTCAAGCAGGCAAAGCCTGTCGTCAACGTGAAGCAGGTTGCACCGGTCATTACCGTCGAGCAATCACAGCCGGTTGTCACCGTGCGTATTCCTCAGCCGATCGTAACAGTACGCATGCCCGAACCCGACGTGGATGTAGACGTGTCGAAACCACAGGTGAAAGTGGAGCAGCCCGATCCGATCATAAAGTTCATCCGGCCTGAGCCGCGTATCGTTTTTGAAGGTGCCGAGGCAGAGGTGAATATCGAAGATACCCAAGCCAATGTCGACATCAGAGGCACCGATGGCAATGCCAAAGTGAATGTTGAAAGAGCCAAGCCCAATATCGAATTTGTTGGCCAGGACGCCGAAGCCGATGTCAACGTGGAACAGCAGAAGGCCCGTGTTGTCGTTGAGCAGGCCGATGATGCGAGGATCGACGTTACCCAGGAAGAAGCCGCCGTTCGTGTGAAGGAGTTGAACGAAAGCCGCAGCCGCGCTCGCGCGACAGCCCAAGCGGACGCCGAAACTGAAGCAGTGGACCACGACTACGTGCTACTGCTGAAACGCAACCCGCTTTATCGCAAAAAGGTATCTGACCTGATCGGGGCAGAAGTGTTTGGTCAGAGCGGGAAGGAAATCGGCAACCTGGAAGACATCGCACTGCGCGGAAACAAGGTTGTCGGCATAGTTGCCGTTGGCGGGTTCCTGGGTCTGGGCGAGCACGAAGTTGCCTTGCCGCTGGAACGGATGATGATGAGAGGAGACGACGTCGTTCTTGCCGACCTCAGCGAAGCGGAATTGAAGCGCATGCCGGAATACAATTTCCGCAATGTGACGTCTCTGCCCAAACGCCGCACTATCGAGGACAGCTATAACCGTCGGTAATCCTCTCACGTCGATCCGAAGAGTTACTGCAAAGGCTGCGCGAAATGCGCAGCCTTTTTTCTTGCAGCAACCATTCCGCGACAAATGCGTTTGCATGATGTAACCAACGGAGGCCAAGATGACTGAAAAAGACCGTTCAAATACGGACATCAAGGAAGTGGATCTGTCGCAGGATAAAATGGGCGATAACTCATTGCAGGGAGACGACCAGAGCAACGTCCGCAATCAGCGGCATGCCGCGCCAATGGTGAAGAAAGAAGCTGACGGTATCGTTGAAAGCCTGGAAAAACTGGACAAAGACGTGCGGGCCAAACGCGACCTTGGAAAGGGTAATCGCGATGGCTCAAAAGGGGATTGATACCGCACAGTTATCACTGCCCAGGTACGACCAACTGGTTTTTTCCGGCGGAGGTACCCGGTGCTTCTGGCAGGGAGGCTTTCTGGAAGTCACGCAGAACGCGCTGCAGCTTGAACCGCAACGAATTTCTGCAGTCAGCGGTGGAGCCTTGGCGGCATGTTGCCACGTGGCCGGGCGCGGAACAAAGCTCCTTGGAGTAATGGGCGATGCGTTCGACGATCAGGAAGACCACGTAAACCACGATGCCTTTTCCGAAGATACAAGCCTTACACCGCATCAACAGATGTACAAACGTATAGTCTCCGAAACGCTGGACGAAGAGGCCGTTGATACCGTGGCCAAAGGACCTCCGCTC
>JABDRA010000164.1 GCA_013041995.1 Anderseniella sp.
CGATCCAGCATGGCGCCGATCTGCGGGCCACCGCCATGCACGACAATGGGGTTGAAGCCAGATTGCTTCATCTGGACAATATCGCGGGCAAACTTGCGCGACAGGTCCGGATCCACCATGGCGTGACCGCCATATTTTACGACAATCACCTGGTTGTCGTAGAGCTGCATAAACGGCAGCGCTTCCGACAGAATGCGCGCAATGGTCTGAGGTTGTTCAACGTCCGACATGATTTTAAAAGACCCAGAAGATGCTGTTCAGGTGCCAGCCCCGCCTTATAGCCGATCAACCGCGCATGTCTAGGAAAACGGTTGCACGGTCGTCTGCAGAGTTCGAAGGTGCTTCAGCCTTGCATGGCTGCTATTTCCGCGCGCAGTTCCGGCATGCCCCAGCCCTTGGCCGACGATGTAATGATGATGTCCGGAAAGGCTGCCGGGCGCTTGGCAATCACCCTGGCGGTTGCTGCGAGTGCGCCATCACGTTCGCCCTGTTTGATCTTGTCCGCCTTGGTCAGCACGATCTGGTAACTGACGGCTGCCTCGTCGAGCTGATCCAGGGTTTCCAGATCAATCTGTTTGATGCCATGGCGTGAATCGATCAGCACAAATACCCGGCGCAGGTTCGGCCGGCCCTGCAGATAACCCATTATGATCGACTGCCAGGCCTTCACCAGCGTCTTGGATGCCCGCGCATAGCCGTAGCCGGGCATATCGACCAGGGCCACGGCACCTTCTGCCAGTTCAAAGTAATTGAGTTCACGGGTGCGGCCGGGCGTGTTGGAGGTGCGCGCAATGTCCTTGCGGCCGGTGAGGGCGTTGAGCAGCGAGGACTTGCCGACATTCGACCGACCGGCGAAGGCCACCTCGACGGGATACTCCGGCGGCAGCTGCGACAGCTTGGCTGCGCCCATGCGGAATTCCGTCTGTCCGGCAAACAGCAGCCTGCCGCGCTCAATTTCTTCCGGTTCGTACTCTCGCATGGTTAGGGCCTGTTGACAAATATGACCATAGGTTTGATTTTGCATAAATCGTTCAATAACAAGGCTTTGTTCGCAGCACAGGGATGCCCCCTTTGCAAGGACAAAGCCGCCTTTAGTGGACGATTTATGCAAAACCCATTAGGGCGGGCCATATTAGTCAACATGCCCTGGCATGGCGCAGCCGGTTTATTCTCCCGGCTGGTCCTTTTTCTTGTCGAGGCCAAGCGAGGCCTTGATGTTTCCGAGCAGGTTTATATCAACGCCGTGCTTTTTCATGATGTACGACTGCTGCAGGATCGACAGGAAGTTGTTCCATGTCCAGTACAGCACCAGCCCGGCAGGGAATGAGGCCAGAAGGAAAGTAAAGAACAACGGCATCCAGTTGAATATCTGCGCCTGAATCGGGTCCGGCGGGGCCGGGTTGAGGCGCATCTGTATCCACATGGTGATGCCCATGAGAATTGGCAGGACACCTATCAGCAGGAATGTCGGCGGGGTAAACGGCAGCAGCCCGAACAGGTTGAACAGGCTGGTCGGGTCCGGTGCCGACAGATCCTGCAGCCAGCCGAAGAATGGCGCATGGCGCATCTCGATGGTGACGTAGATCACTTTGTAGAGCGCAAAGAATACCGGAATCTGGATAAGGATCGGCCAACAGCCCGATAGCGGCGAGACCTCCTCTTTCTTGTACATCTCCATCATCGCCTGCTGCTGCTTGGTCCGATCATCCGGGAACCGGGTCTTGATCTTCTCCATCTCAGGCGCCAGCTTCTTCATCTTGCTCATCGAGGCATAGGACTTGTTCTGCAGCGGGAAGAACAACAGTTTGAGCAACACCGTAACAATGAGGATGGCGATACCGAAATTGCCCACCATTGCATTGAAATAATGCAGCACCTTGAACAGTGGCTTGGTGATGAAATAGAACCAGCCCCAGTCAATCATCAGCTCAAAATTGCTGATGCCCAGTTTTTCCTGATAACTGTCGATCAGATAGCTTTTCTTGGCCCCGGCAAACACGCGGCTTTCAATGCTTGCTTTTGCGCCCGGTGCCGCACTGATCGGCTGGGTTGCAAGATAATCGGCCTGAAACGCGTCATTGTTCGCGATGGTCAGGTGCCGAAGCGATCCGGTGACATTCATTTTCTGATCCGGGATCAGGGTTGCCGCCCAGTACTTGTCAGTGATGCCGAGCCAGCCACCGGTGCTTTTGGACGAGTAAGCACTGGTGCCATTGTCCTGCGCATCAGAGTATGTCAGTTCCTCAAGTGTATCATCCAGCACACTCAGCAGGCCTTCGTGCAGCACGTAGATGCCGGTGATCTTCGGAATACCGATGCGCTGGACGCGGGCATAGGGAAACACATTGACCGTAGCGGATGTGTTGTTGGTGATGTCCTGGCGGACCGTCACCATGTAATTATCATCGATCGAAAACGTCTGTTCAAACAGCAGGCCTTCGCCATTGTCCCATTTCAGCGTAACCGGTGCCGAAGGTGTCAGGGTTGTGTTGCCGGATGTGGACCAGACAGTTTCTGAACCCGGCAGCTTGAAGGTCTGGCCGGTCGGTGCGACCCAGCCCTGCTCAGTGAAAAATGCGCCGGTACTGCCTGTCGGTGACAACAGTACGATGGTCGGTGAAGTGTCATCCACCGTCTCGTGGTATTCCTTCAACCGAAGGTCATCGAGGCGGGCACCCTTGAGATTTATGCTGCCGGATACAACCGGTGTATCAATTCTAACCCGCGCGCTCTGCTCAAGAACCGCTTCACGGGGCAAGCCCAGCGCTGCGCCCGGAACGACCGACCCGCCCGGAGCCGCCTGGGGTACGCCGGCACCGGTTCCTGCTGCGGGTGCCTGCGGCACGCCGGTGTCGCCGGGTTGTGTCGGGGTGCCCTGAGCAGACTGCTGCTGTTGCTGTTGCTGTTGCTGCTGGGCCTGTTGCTGGCCCGGTTGAGGGAAATACATCTGCCACAGAACAATCACGCCCAACGACAATGCTATCGCCAGAATATAGTTCTTGATGTCACTATTCATGATGTCCGGTCCTGCCTCTAGCCGCTTCTGGCGGCTCATCCCCGTTTACGCCTGAGCGTTACTTGTTATTTTCGAGTTCCTGCACGACCGCGCGACTGCTGCGTGTCCTGCCACGCGAGCGCGGCGGATCACCTTTGCCGTCATTCAGCCTTTGCGTTGCAAAAACAATGTCACCCGTCAACTCCTGGAAGTCCTGAGCCAGCGTGGCTGCGCGTCCGATGAACACATAATCATGCCCGCGCCTAAGGTCCAGCCCTGATGCGACACGAACTGCTTCCCGCAAGCGTCTTTTAATGCGATTTCGCACCACTGCATTGCCAAGTTTGCGGGTGACGGTAAAGCCGATGCGCGGCTCGCCCGCATCATCGCGAACCCTTGCCTGCACAACACAACCTTTGCGCGCACACACGAGCGCTGCGGCG
>JABDRA010000146.1 GCA_013041995.1 Anderseniella sp.
CTTCGATGCCGCGCACATTGCGGTTGACCGCGCCCAGCATATCATTGTCGATCAGGATGCTCTCAAGGCAGAAGCCGAGCAGGGATGCGTGCATGCCGGCCGCTTCATAGAGCAGGTTTACCCCGGACATTGCGGTCAGGGCGGCATTCACTCCATGTTCGCAGCCTGCTTGCATGTCCGGCAGCTTGCTGTCGGCCATGCCGGCGGCGGTACCTGTCGGCAGGTCATAGAACTGGCCCATCTGCGCGCACGCCGAAGAGATCAGGGCCTGTTCGCCGGACCCGCCCGACATGGCGCCGGTTCTGAGGTCAGATACAAACGGCCATGGTCCCCACAGCGCATAGGCACCCGGTTGTATGGCATTTATGTAGGCCAGTCCGGCCAGGCATTCCGCCACGGCCTGAACCACGGTCCCGGCAAGAGCGGCGGGTGACGTGGCACCGGCCTGGGCTGCCGACAGCAGCAGCACCGGCATGCCGCCGCGCACGGCCACTTCCAGGCAGCGGCAGGCGTCTTCTGCCCATTTCATCGGCGGCACCACAAAGCAGTTCGACTGGCTGACAAACGGCCGCTCGCGCCATTTGGCTTCACTGCCGGCCACCACATGCAGCATCTCCAGGCACTCGCGCACGTGGTCCGGCTCCACCATGGAGGTACCGATGTGTTTGGACGTCCCCGCCAGGCAGGCGTACAGCGTGTTCACGTCCAGATCGCGCGGCTCGACCATGTCGCGCGCGACCAACGGACGCTGGAAGAAATGAATATGCTCGCAATTGTCGACAATGCGGGCCGCATCATACAGGTCAATCAGCAGTGAATCCCGATAGGTTTCCGTCTCGGGCTCGACAACGTGGACGGCAGCACCCGCGGTGCCGAAATGAACATTGGTGCCCCATGGTTCAAGATCGTATTTGGGATCGCGGGCAAACAGCGGAAACCGCCGCGCGCAGATAGTCAGCGTGTCCTCGATCAGGGCACGCGGAAACCGCAACCGGCCATCGTCGCCCTGCGTGCAGCCCTTTTCCGTCATCAGTTCGATGCAGGAGGTAATCGAGTTTCCGATACCAACCGTTTCAAGCAGTGTCAGGGCGGCTTCATGGATTTTTTCAATCTCTGCCTGGGTGAGCGGCTTGTATTTGCCGCCCTGCATTCCTGGGCGAACCGCTGCCTCATCAACAGGAATGGCGCGCGAGCGCATGGCTTTGCGGGCTTCACGGCCACCGCGGCGGCGGTTGGTATCTTCAGCTACGGACATTCCCGATTCCCTCGACTAAGAGCCTTGTTATTATAGACATGAGTGTGCGCGCTTCTTCGAATCTTGGAAAGCGCATAGTTCTCATTCCATGTTGAGAATTTTTCACCATTACGGTGTTCTTTCCTGTTGATACAAAGCAGTTTCAGGTCAATATTGCCTGCAGCGAACATCAATGGCGTCAACAGGGTGAATAAACGTGACCAAACGAGATCTGCCGCCCTTGCGAGCACTGACAGCATTTGAGGCCGCCGCCAGACTGGGCAGCTTCCGTCGTGCTGCTGATGAGCTTGGCCTCACCAGATCGGCCATCAGTCACCAGATCAAGGCGCTCGAAGAGGTGCTCGGCGTGGATCTGTTTTCACGCGACGGCAAACGGGCAGAACTCTCCGGACCGGGGTTGATCTACTTTCCGGCAGTCCGGGAAGCGTTTGACCAGATTGAAAGCCAGACCCAGGTCATCCGGCCGCGAGCATCGGGCAACGAATTGACCGTGCAGGTGTATGTGACGGTGGCGATGAAATGGCTGTTGCCGCGCCTGCATGATTTCGAACGGCGCCATCCAAACATGCGTGTGCGGCTGTCCACATCATATTTCGACTGGGATTTCGATGCTGACAATGCGGACGTCGCCATCATCCTGGCGCGCAAGCGCAGCGACGATCATCATTACCGGAACCTGTTCCGGTCGCGGTTGAAACCGGTTTGTTCGCCGGATTACCTGGCGCGCGTCGGCAATATATCAACGCCGCGGGATTTGCTGAGGCACAAGTTGCTCTATGTCTATTCGGCCGAAGAAGACTGGCGGTTGTGGCTGAAGGCTGCCGGCCTCGGCGAAACCAAACTGTCCAGTACGCTTGCCTTCGATAGCTATCTTCTGGCCCAGGAGGCTGCGGTTGCAGGTCAAGGCATTGCCATGACTATTGGCCCCTATGCACGTGACGAACTTGCGTCCGGCAGATTGGTGCAACCGGTCGATCTGGACGTGCCACACCAGCACTGGTGGACATTCGCCTGCCGTGCAACCGACCGTCTGCTGCCCAAGGTGAAACTGTTTGAAGACTGGTTGCTTGAGCAGGTGGCAAGTGACGAGGACATTCCAGCAATGGAGAGGGAGGCACGTGAGGCATGAGCGAAGTAATGGACACAGGGTCGCGCAAATCACGCAGGCGCGGCGATGCCCGCCGTGCCGCAGCAGCAGGTGATGCAGGCCAGGTGACAATGGCGCAACAGGCGCCCGGTCAGGCCAGGCTGATGTTTGAACCGGCACGCATTGTCTCCGATGACGAACTGGAAAGCCTGCACCTGGCATCACTGGAAGTGCTGGAGACAATCGGTATTGATGTCATGCTGCCAGAAGCGCGTGACTATTTTTTGCGGGCAGGGGCAAGTGTTGATGGCGAACGGGTGCGCATTCCCGGCGACGTGATCATGAGCGCAATCGCCACTGTGCCGTCGCGTTTCACGTTCCATGCCCGCAACCCGGACAAGACAATACAAATTGGCGACGGATGGCTGGCATTTGGCACTGTTGGCTCTGCACCAAACTCTTCTGACCTCGAGCA
>JABDRA010000159.1 GCA_013041995.1 Anderseniella sp.
CTAATTACCGTCTTCCGGCAGCTTGGGAAGCGGCAGGACTTCAACGCCTTCGTCCTGCAGCTCACGCGCTTCATCGATTGTGGCTTCACCGTAAATGCCGCGCTGTTCTTCTTCGCCATAATGAATACGCCGGGCAGCTTCAGCAAATTTGTCGCCGACATAATCTGCATTCTCTTCAACATGGGATCGCAATTTGCGAACCATCTCGGCCATCGCCTGTGCCTTGGGGTCGAGCGGCGCATGCAATGCCGGGACCGGCTCATTGCTGCGGTTACTCTTCGCCGGCACACCCGGTGTCATCAGCGCTTTTGTTACCTTGTGCGAGCCACACACCGGACACTGAACCAGGTTGTGCGCCACCTGGTCGTCAAAGCCGTCGCTGCTTGCAAACCAGCCGTCAAACCGGTGTTCGGCTTCACATAATATGTCGTAACGGATCATTCAGCGGCTGCCTGTGACACATCATCGGCAATGCTGAGCACTTTGTCGTGTGTCAGGGCCGGAACGCGGCCACGTGCGCGCGCGACTTTCGCCGGATCGATCTCGGCCATGACAATACCCGTGGTCACGTCACCGGCATCAGCCAGCACGTCGCCCCATGGCGAAACGATAAGACTGTGTCCAAATGTCTTGCGGCCCTCCTCATGAGTTCCCGACTGGGCAGGCGCAAACACAAAACACCCGGTTTCAATTGCCCTGGCACGCAACAGAACGTGCCAGTGAGCCGTCCCGGTCGGCACTGTGAACGCCGCAGGAACAGAAATGAAGCTGCAGCCCTGCTGGGCCAGCATCCGGTACTGATAGGCAAACCGCACATCATAACAGATGGTCAGGCCCAGCCTGCCCCACGGCAGGTCCGCAAAAACAGCCTTGTCACCGGCAGCAAACGTCGATGACTCACGATATCTCTCGCCGTTCGGCAGATCGACATCAAACATGTGCGCCTTGTCATAACGTGCCATCACCGCTCCATCCGCCGCAAACAGCAGCGATCGGTTGGCCAGCTTGCCGTTGCCGGCCTGCACACCCAGTGACCCGGCCAGAATGTACTTGCCCGTCTCTGCTGCCAGTTCGGCAAATTTCGCGGCCGCAATACAGTCTTCCTCCGCCTGAACCTTCGCCGCAACCGCTGCACGGGGACTATCGATGATGTTGGTCATTTCCGGTGTCATGATCAGGTCTGCGCCATCACTGGCGGCCTGACGCACAAGGTCTGCAGCAACTTCCAGGTTGGATTGCGGGTTACGGCCTGAACACATCTGAATGCAGGCAGCGGTAAATGGTGTTTCCATTGGCTTGGTCATCAGCAACAGTTTCCCGCAATGGTAGCGTGGTCAGGTATGAAAGTGTCAGCCCTTCAGCATCGGGTCAAGCTTCCCGGCCTGCTCGAGCGCGTGCAGTTCATCGCAACCACCAACATGTTCATCACCAATGAATATCTGTGGCACTGAGCGTTTTCCGCCTGCGCGCCTTGTCATGTCGGAGCGCTTGTCGGGGGCAAAGGTCACATCAATCTCTTCATACTTTACGCCCTTGCGCGACAACAGGTTCTTCGCGGCGGCGCAGTAAGAACACATCATGCTCGAGTAGATGGTAACAGACTTCATGTCAGTCAATTCCGGTAGATCAGGATGATTTTTGGTTGGATCAACCAAAAACCATAAACCTGATCGCTTCCAAAGTGGTAGAGCAACTTTATGGGTTCATTCGAACCCATGTTGCTCTAGTGTTGCGCTCAACTTCGATAGATATGATATCAAACAGCATGGCTGACAAGCGCGAAAACAAGCACATCCACGTGAGCGGCACCGGCACGTTTTAGCACTCGCGCGCACTCATTGGCCGTTGCGCCGGATGTCAGCACATCGTCCACCAGCAGAACCCGTCGACCCAAAATCTCCGGAACCCGGGCTTCCGGCACAGAAAACGCACCCTTCACATTTCGGCTACGCTGGCCTTCACCGAGGCCCACCTGCGACCGGGTATTGCGCAACCTTTCAACCAGGCCGGTTTGCGTTTTCACCCCGGCAAGCGCACCAACCTCACCGGCAAGTAACGCCGCCTGGTTGTATCGCCGCGACCACATGCGCCAGCGATGCAGCGGTACCGGCGCAATCGCATCGGCCCCCGCAATCACCTCACGCCCTGCATGAACCATCATCCGGGCCATTGAACGCACCACCTCATGCCGGTCGCGGTACTTCAGCGCATGGACAAGGTGTTGCGAGCAGTCATTGAACATGACAGCGCCGCGCGCCCTGTCCCACAA
>JABDRA010000163.1 GCA_013041995.1 Anderseniella sp.
GCGGAATGGGTTCCTTGCCGTAACCAACGTCAAGATAGATGAAGCCGACTTTCATGCCCTTGAGGCCACCATTGGCATCGATGTATTTGAGGATCGATGACAGCTGGCTCCAGTAGCTTGTCGGATAGGTGAAGGTCCAGGGGAACTTCTCGCCGATAGCAGCAGCCGACAGGCCATAACCCATCGAGAGCACCGGAATCTTGTCAACCGGTGCTTTTGGAATGAGCTGCAATGTGATGCCGGTTGAATACGGGTTGTACACCAGAGCACCCTTGCCCTTGGTGGACTCGTAACACTCGACACCCTTCTGGGCATTGTAGCCGGTTTCGCACTCTTCAACGACGATCTTGACGCCGCCGATGCCGCCATCACGGGCATTCAGCATGTTGAAGTAGTCGGCAAAACCGTTTGCCAGTGGTGTGCCACCACTTGCAAATGGACCGGTACGATAGCTCAGCGAAGGCACAAACATTGTGTCTTCGGCCATCGCTACCGGGGCCGTGGTAAATGTAGCGCCAGCCAAAGTGGCAAAGGCTACACCAGTCATCAAAAGCTTCTTCATTGGTTTCCTCCCTGAATACCGTCCCGTCGTGGATCCGGTTGCTTTTGTTAATATTTGCGTCATCTGATCCTAACTTGCGGATTGACGACCCTTCAGTTTCTTGCTCCCAAAAAATGCCTCATCTGTCAGATCAGGAGTAGGGGAACGGCCACGTCCTGAGTTTCTCTTTTGCGATCTGCCACAGCCGGGCAAGCCCGTGTGGTTCAACGATCAGGAAAAATATGATCATACCCCCGATCATCATGAAGTTGATGTGCTCGACCGTCGCAGCGTTAACATCCAGTCCCAGCGCCTCCGGCAGCGCCCGGATAATGATCGGCAATATCCAGATGAAAGCCGCGCCCATGTAGCAACCGATCAGGGAGCCCAGCCCGCCGATGATTGCCATGAACAGGAACAGGAACGAATGGTTGATGTCGAAGCTTTCGACTTCGGCCGCGCCAAGCCAGAAAAACACAAACATGGCACCAGCGACACCACAATAGAATGATGATACCGCAAAAGCCGACAGCTTGGCATATAGCGGGCGCACGCCCATCAGCTCAGCGGCAATGTCCATGTCGCGGATCATCATCCAGGACCGCCCGATGCGGCCGCGAATGATATTGGACGCAATCCATGTCATGAACAGCACGATAGACAGCACGACCAGGTAGCGGGTTACAGGTTGCGCGGCAGCACCCGTCAGGATCACCCCGAAGCTTTCGCGCTGCGGTACTTCGATGGCGCCGGATGCATTGTAATTATAGAGCCAGGGTATCCGGATAAACGCCCATTCCAGGAAGAACTGGGCCGCCAGCGTGGTCACCGCCAGATAGAAGCCCTTGATACGCAGCGACGGCAAGCCGAACAGGATTCCGACACCGGCGGCAAAGAACCCGGACAACAGCACCATGATGATGATGTTCACATCAGGAAAAATGGTGGTCAGCTTGTAACAGGAATACGCCCCTACCCCCATGAAGGCACCGGTACCCAGCGACAATTGCCCGGTATAGCCAACCAGGATGTTCAGGCCGATGGTGGCCAGCGTAAATACCAGAAACGGGATCATCACCGTGGTGATGAAAAAATCATTTCCGGCCATTGGTATGATCACATAGGCGATCACCAGCATGGCGATAATGGCGATCTTGTCCTGCAGGATCGGAAACACCTGGCTGTCGGCAGTGTAGTTCGTCTTGAACTGGCCTACTTCACGATAAAACATTTTCTTGTACCCAGCCTCGCCCTAAATCCGTTCGATGATTTTTTCGCCGAACAGCCCTTGCGGCCGGAACAGCAGGAAGATCAATGCAATCACATATGCAAACCAGCCCTCGACACCGCTGCCAAGCAAACCACCCCAGTAAATCTCAAACAGCTTCTCGCCAAAGCCAATCACCAGGCCGCCGATTATGGCCCCGGGAATCGAGGTGAATCCGCCGATGATCAAAACCGGCAGGGCTTTCAGCGCAACAATCTGCAAAGCAAACGAAACATCCGATTTGGCGCCCCACATTATGCCGGTGGCCAGTGCCACGATGCCGGCCGCAAACCACACGATTACCCAGATCTGGTTAAGCGAAATACCAACCGACAGGGCTGCCTGGTGGTCATCGGCCACAGCGCGCAAGGCGCGGCCAATGCGGGTCTTGTTGAAAAAGATCGCCAGCGCGGTCACCAGGACGATCGCCATGATGACCGCGGCCACATCAAGATGCTCAATGATGACAATGCCACCGAAAGGCTCAAATGTCGTCGATCCGGTCGGCAGTCCCAGTTCCGCGGCAATCATCGGTTTCGGCTCACCGCCGAACACGTATTCGCCAAACCCGATAAGAAAATAGTTCAGCCCGATAGTGGCCATGAACAGGATGATTTCTTCCTGGTTCACCAGATTGCGCAGCACAATGCGCTCCACCAGCCACGCCAGTACATACATCGCACCGATGGTCAGGATCAGTGCACCCCATGCCGGTACGCCGGCCTGGTACAGGCCAACAAGGGTCAGTGCCGCGAACACCACCATGATGCCCTGCGCAAAGTTGAATACGCCGGATGCCTTGAAAATCAACACGAAGCCCAGCGCAATCAGCGAGTACAGCGTTCCCGCCACAAACCCGGACCACAGGACCTGCAGGAAGAAATCCGGCGCAGATCCCATTTGCACAAACGGGTCGATCAGAATGTTGTAAAGAATATCCATTATTGCCTGTTCCCCTGATCCGTCAGTGCGCTACGCCGAGATAAGCATCAATCACGTCCTGATTGGAGCTGACCTCCGCCGGTGTGCCGTCGGCAATTTTCTCGCCATGATCCAGCACCACCACCCGCGTCGACAGATCCATCACCACCCCCATGTCGTGCTCGATCAGCGCAATCGTCGTGCCGAACTGATCGTTCACATCGAGAATGAAGCGCGACATGTCTTCTTTTTCTTCCAGGTTCATTCCGGCCATCGGTTCATCAAGCAGCAACAGCTCCGGTTCCATGGCCAGGGCGCGGGCCAGTTCAACCCGTTTCTGCAACCCGTACGGCAGGCGGCCAACCGGTGTCCGCCTGATATGCTGGATCTCCAGGAAGTCGATGATCTCCTCGACCCGTTCACGGTGCTCGACCTCTTCCTGCATGGCCGGACCGATGCGCAGCATCTGCCAGAAGAAGTTTTTGTGCATTTTCAACGTGCGCCCGGACATGATGTTGTCGAGCGTCGACATGCCGCGAAACAGCGCAACGTTCTGGAACGTGCGGGCAATGCCCTGAGTGGCGGCAACATAAGGCCGCATCTGCGTGCGGGTTTCGCCCTTGAAGGTGATTTCGCCGACCTGCGGATGATAGAATCCGTTGATGACGTTAAGCATCGAGGTCTTGCCGGCCCCGTTGGGCCCGATGATCGCACGAATTTCACCCTGGTTGATATTGAAGCTCACATCCTTGATGGCATGCACACCACCGAACGACAGTGACACATTGCGTATATCAAGCATGACTTCCGGCGCGTTGGCCCGGCCGCTGCCTGCCTCTGCCGGTTTCACCGCCACATTCATTCTGCAGCCTCCTTGAAGCTTGCCCGGTCAATGACATGCAGTTTCATGTCCCTGATTTCGACATCGCCTTCAATGACGCCGCGCCTGCCGTCTTCAAAGGTAACCTCGGTCTTGATCTTCTGGCGCTTCCTGGCCGGGTCGTACAGGGCATCGATCAGCACCGCATAGCGCTCATTGACCAGCGAGCGGCGCACTTTCGCAGTACGGGTAATCTCGCCGTCATCAGGATCCAGTTCCTTGTGCAGGATCAAAAAGCGCGAAATCTGCGCACCGGCAACACGCTCTTCCTGCGACAGTTCCCGGTTTACCTCATCCACGTGCTCTTCAATCATCTTGTAGACATCAGCATGACCTGCCAGTTCCTGGTAGCTGGCATAGACAACATTGTTGCGTTCCGCCCACGAACCCACCGATGTCAGGTCGATATTAATAAACGCCGTCACGGAGTCCCTCCCATCGCCGAACGCGACGGCTTCCTTGATGTTCGGGAAGAATTTCAGCTTGTTCTCAATGTACTTCGGCGGGAACAGCGTGCCGTCATTCAAATGGCCCACGTCCTTGGCCCGGTCGATAATCTTCAGATGACCGTTGTCATCGATGAAGCCGGCATCACCGGAATGCACCCAGCCATCTGCGGTCTTGGTATCCCTGGTCGCTTCCTTGTTCTTGTAGTACTCGGTGAAGATGCCCGGCGAACGGTACATCACTTCGCCACTGTCAGCGATCTTGATTTCCACACCGCCCATGGGCGTACCGACCGTGTCGGCATAAATCTCGCCATCAGGCTGACCTGTGATGTAAACCGCTGCTTCGGTCTGTCCATAAAGCTGCTTCAGGTTGATGCCGAGCGCCCGGTAATACTTGAATATCTCAGGCCCGATCGCCTCGCCTGCGGTATATCCGATACGCACCTTGCTGAGGCCGTAACGGTTTTTCAGCGGGCCATACACCATGAAATTACCCAGCCAGTATTTCAGTCTGGCCATCAGTGGCACGGACTTGCCGTTGAGAATGTCTTCGCCATACTCACGCGCCACGCCCAGAAAATACTCGAACATTTTCTTCTTGATCGCACTGGCGTCTTCCATGGCGACAGTGGTCTGGGTAATCAGGTTTTCATAAATTCGCGGCGGTGCAAATGCGTAGGTCGTGCCAACCTCGCGCCGGTCGACAATAATTGTTTCCGGGCTCTCCGGGCAGTTGACGCAATATCCTGAAACATAGGATTGGGCGTAGGAGAACACATGGTCCCCGACCCAGGCCATCGGCAGATAGGCAATGACCTCTTCAACTTCGGTAAGATTGTCGAAGTCTTGAGCCGTGTCAGCGGCCCAGACACACGCACCCTGCGTCAGCACCACGCCCTTCGGGCGGCCGGTCGTGCCTGAGGTGTACAGGATGATTGCCGTGTCTTCCGCTTTGCCCTTGGCAATCTCGCTGCGCCATATATCTTCATTTTCACCACTGTCGCGGCCAAGCTGCTGTACCGCCTCATACGAGCGCACGCCCTCGATGTCATAGTTCTGCAGGCCGCGTTCCTCGTCAAACACGATTTCCTTGAGGTCCGTGTAGGTCTCCCGGATTTCCAGAAGCTTGTCGACCTGTTCCTGGTTTTCCACCACCGCAAATTTAACGCCGGCATGATCCAGCACATAGCCCATCTCTTCGGCCACCGAGTCCTGATACACCGGCACCGGAATAGCGCCGAGCGACTGGGCCGAACAGATCGCCCAGTACAACCGGGGCCGGTTGTCACCGACAATTGCCACCCGATCTCCGCGCTTGAGACCCATCGCCCGCAGTCCCAGGGCCAGGTCACGGATTTCCGTCAACGTGTCAGCCCAGCTCCAGGTCTGCCAGATGCCCAGATCCTTCTCACGCATCGCGGGACGTGCGCCCCTGATCTTGGCATTTCGCAATAACAGTTTTGGAATCGTGTCGTGCACCGACGCGTCACGCGCTTCAGCAGTCATATGTCATTTCCACCCTGACAGGCAGCTCTCAGCAAGCTGCATGGTCATATCCAGTTACCGGTCTTTATGCCGACGATTGTGAGCGAGTGTGCCGAAAAAAAATGCTGTGCACCAGTACTGAGTTGACAGACAGACCATATTCTTGTGTTCTATGGTCTCAGATTCGGCCTAGAGCAACATGGGTTCAGCTGAACCCATAAAGTTGCTCGGTCATTTCCAAAGCGATCAGGTTTATGATTTTTGGTTGATTCAACCAAAAATCATCCTGATCTAAATGAGACTTCACTCACCCGCCGTAATCTTTCAATCCCTCAATATCCAGTACTTTCAGGCCGGTTGGCATGAGTTGAATGAGACCGTCATCCGCAAGCGCATGCAAAGACTTGTTGGTGATCTGACGTGAAATACCGGCGAACAGACCGAGGTCTTCCTGCGGCATTTCAATCACGCGTGGTGTACGTGGAAACAATACCGGATTGTACATTGCCGCTATGGTGTGTGCCAACCGCACCACGGCGCTGCTGGTCCGGTCCCGGCTTACGATGGCGATAAACTGTCCAAGCCGCTCATTGAGCAATTGCACGAGGAACCGGTTGAATCCGACGGAATTGGCGAACAGCCAGCGAAAGGTGTCGCCACGCATGATTGCCACCTCAGCATCGGTTACCGCGGCAACATCATAGCGCCGCGCCTCGTCCTTGATGATCGAGCCTTCGCCGAACCAGCCACCGCCCAAAATGGCGGACACGCCGGCCACCTGGCCGGTATCCGACACATGTCCTATGCGCAGGACACCGCTGATGACGCCGTGCCAGGCATCAACCCGGTCGGAGAAATGCGCTACATGCTGGCCGCGTTCAAAGGTTTTCATCCTGACGCCGGACGCTGCATGCGCCAGTTCGTCCTGTGTCAGTTCGCCGGCCCAGACCGCAATGGCAGCCAGTTCATCGGGTGTCATGATCGTGCCGCCGCTATGGAATATGGCTCATTCTGCTGCCAGGAACACAGGTGCCCGTGACTTGCCGGCCTTGTAGGCATCAAGCAGCATCGCTTCACTGGTCTTTGCTTCGGCAACATGGCGTTCTTTCACGTGTCCATACCCGCGAATGCCTTCCGGCACCGAGGCGATCTCGACAGCAAGGTCCAGGTTGGCAGGCTTGAGACCCGACAGTACCACAGACAGTGTGTCACGGTAGTCCACGATCAACTGGCGCTCCATCCGGCGTTCTTCGGTCCGGCCGAACGGATCGAATGGCGTGCCGCGCAATCCTTTCAGTCTCGCCAGGACAGAAAACGCCTGCATCATCCAGGGACCATATTCCTGTTTCTGCAAATGTCCGGTTTCCGGATCGCGTTTGGCCAGCACAGGCGGCGCCAGATGATGGCGGACCTGATAATCACCCTTGAACTTGGCCGCGACGGATTTCGCAAACGAGCCATCGGAGTAAAGCCGAGCGACCTCATATTCATCCTTGTAGGCCATAAGCTTGAACAGATACCGCGCGACCGCCGCTGTCAGTTTTTCAGATCCCTTGACAGCTTTCGCTTCGCGTGACCTCACATCGTCAACAAAGCTCCTGTAGGTCTCTGCATATGCAGTGTTTTGGTAATCGGTCAGAAATTCCACACGCCGGTTGATCTCGTCATCCAGTGTTCTTGGTCGTTCTTCGACCTGCTTGGTGCCTGCCGACAACACCGCTTCAACCGCCGCCAGATCGTGAGCCGCCCGCCTGCCCCACAAGAACGCCTGCTGGTTCATCTTGATGGCAACGCCATTGAGTTCAATGGCGCGAACGATGGCCTCTTCCGACACCGGCACCAGACCCTGCTGCCAGGCATATCCGAGCGTGAACAGATTCGACGCAATGGAATCACCCAGCAAGGCGCTGGCAATACGGGTGGCGTCAATGAACTCGGTGGCACCTTGTTTCGTGCGGGCTTCGATCTGCACCTGCATCTCGGAACCCGGCAGGTTGAAATCCGCATCACGGGTAAACTGTGCCGGCATCACTTCGTATGAATTGACAATCGCGTGCGTGCGCGAGCGCGAGGCGCCGGACAAAATCCGCTCTGATGCGGATGTAACGATATCGCAGCCCAAAAGAACGTCCGCACCGCCTGCAGCAATACGGATGGATGCGATCTCGTCCTGGGTCTGCGCCAGCTTCAGGTGTGTGACCACAGCACCGTTTTTCTGCGACAGGCCCGCCATGTCGATCATGGCGACACCCTTGCCGTCAAGATTTGCCGCCATGCCGATCAGGTGGCCAATGGTAACAACACCGGTACCGCCAATCCCGGTGATCATCATCGCCCACGGTTCATCCAGCGTGACCTGTTCAGGCTGCGGCAAGACCGGGAACGGCGTGGCTTGGGTATTGACCGGGTTTGACACACCCTTGATCAATTCGCCGCCTTCAATGGTGACAAAGCTCGGGCAGAACCCTTTCAGGCAGGAAAAGTCCTTGTTGCAGGCAGACTGATCTATCTGGCGCTTGCGGCCAAACTCGGTTTCCTTCGGTGCGATTGCCACACAATTCGACTGCACGCCGCAATCACCGCAACCTTCACACACCAGCTCATTGATGAACACGCGCCGGTTCGGGTCGGGGAATGTGCCGCGCTTGCGCCGTCTGCGTTTTTCCGCAGCGCAGGTCTGGTCGTAGATGATGGTCGAGATGCCCAGCACCTCCATCATCTCCTTCTGAACCGTTTGAAGTTCAGACCGGTGATGCACGCTGACACGATCCGGGAAGCCCACATTTGATGGGTATTTCCACGGCTCATCGGTCACAATGGCAATGCGGTCGACGCCTTCAGCCCTGACCTGGTGGGCGATTTGCGGCACGGTCAATCCGCCTTCATGGGTTTGCCCGCCGGTCATGGCGACCGCATCGTTGAACAAGATCTTGTAGGTCATGTTCACGCCCGAAGCGACGGCGGCACGGATGGCCATCAGGCCGGAATGATTATAGGTGCCGTCGCCCAGGTTCTGGAACACATGCTTGCGTGTGGAAAATGGTGCCTCACCGATCCAGTTGGCGCCTTCACCGCCCATATGGGTGGCACCTTCGGTGTTGCGTTCCGGGATATACTGCACCATCCAGTGACACCCGATACCCGCATAACCGCGGCCGCCTTCCGGCAGCACCGTCGATGAATTGTGCGGGCAACCGGAACAGAAATACGGAATGCGTTCGGCAAGGTTCGGTGAGTTGCTGACACTGGCCATGGAGGCCTTGATGATGGCAAGGCGGTCTTCCACCGGTTTCGACTTGCGCTTGTTCAGCAACCGGTCAGCAATCGCAATGGCAATCTGGTTGGGCTCCAGCGTACCCCAGGGCGGAAACAGCGTGTTTCCCTTCTCGTCCTTCTTGCCAATGACGATCGGCGCTTTGGCATCGTTGCACACCTGTTCACGGATCTGGGTTTCCAGCAGAGAGCGCTTTTCCTCAACCACGATGACAAGATCGAGACCCTCGGTGAAATCGTCCACGATCTGCGGGTCCAGCGGCCAGACCATGGCCACTTTCAACAGTCGCAAACCGAGTTTCGAGGACGCCACCTCGTCAATACCCAGATCGTCGAGCGCCTGGCGCACATCCAGATAGCTCTTGCCGGTCGATACGATACCGATCTTCGGCGTCTTGCCACCCGACAGGATGATCTTGTCGAGCTTGTTCGCCCGCGCGAATGCAACAGCGGCATATCGCTTGTGATGGTGCAGCCGGTATTCCTGCTCGAAACGATCATCGGACGCGCGGATATTCAGCCCGCCTTCCGGCATCTCGAAATCCTTCGGCAGGTTGATTTTCACGCGGTCCACGGAACCGTCGGCAATACCAGCCGATTCGATATTGTCGTGCACACACTTGAGACCGACCCAGCACCCCGAATAGCGCGACAGGGCAAAACCATAGACGCCGTAATCAAGTATTTCCTGCAGGCCTGCCGGATGCAGGATCGGGATCATCGCATCCATCATGGCAAACTCGGACTGATGCGGGATGGTGGAACTTTCAGCGCCGTGATCATCCCCCATCAGGGCCAGCACGCCGCCATGTTTGGAGGAGCCGGCGGAATTGGCATGGCGCAGCACATCGCCTGTGCGGTCAACGCCGGGGCCCTTGCCATACCAGATCGAGAACACGCCGTCATAGGCGCCCTCGCCGCGCATT
Source organism: Anderseniella sp. (assembly GCA_013041995.1). Taxonomy (GTDB): domain Bacteria; phylum Pseudomonadota; class Alphaproteobacteria; order Rhizobiales; family Aestuariivirgaceae; genus Anderseniella. The sequence continues at coordinate 9,743 of JABDRA010000163.1, forward strand.
TCAGCCTGCTGGGCGCCCCAGATGGCGGTCGCTGCCAGATCTTCGTTGATACCCGGCTCAAACCGGACATTGGCAGGCTCGGTATATTTCACCGACCTCATGAACTGCTGATCGAGCCCGCCAACCGGCGAACCGCGATAGCCCGTGACATAGCCGGCTGTATTCAACCCGTCACGTTCATCGCGCGCATGCTGCATCAGCGTCAGCCGCACGATTGCCTGGGTTCCGGTCATGAAGACATGCGATTTCGAAAGGTCGAATTTATCGTCGAGCTTTACCGGCTTCAATGCCATTACTCATACTCCGTATAATTCGAAAAAAGGTCAGTAATGCTGACATATTTTTCATCCACGCGTCAAATCAACTTTCATTACAAGGCCGACAGAATTTCTATGGAATCCTTAAGCCTGACCAGTGTGTGCCAAAGCCTGGACTTCGGCAAGCACCCGCCCCGCCTGATGAAATCACTTGCTGCACACCAGTCAATCATCTAGATTCTGCGCCATGGGGTTTTATTGGCCACCCCGTCAGGCAAGTCGCCCAAGCGCCGTTCGCTCTGCTATGGAGGGAACCCGCAATATGGGCGACTTTTTTATTTCCGCTGAAGATCTTTCATACCGCCTGGCAACTGCCGAACCGGTTCGCAT
>JABDRA010000167.1 GCA_013041995.1 Anderseniella sp.
ACCGGTCCCAGCGTGGTTTGCGGTTCCAGCGGACTGGCAAGAATGTATTGCTTCACCCGCTCGACATAGGCTTCGACAAAACTGTCGAACAGCGATTCATGTACATAAATCCTTTCGATGCCACAGCACGATTGACCGGAATTGAAAAAGGCACCATCGACCAGGTCTTCAACACAGCTGTCGAACACCGCGTCTTCCCTCACATAGGCCGGGTCTTTGCCGCCAAGTTCCAGACCGACTCCGGAAAACGTGCCGGCAGCGGCATGCTCGATTTGCCGACCCGCGTTGACGGAACCGGTGAAACAAATAAAATCCATCGTCCCGGACTTTATGATGTTTACCGTATCTTCATGGCTGAGAAACAGATTCTGTAATACACCGCCCGGTAATCCCGCCTCCGCGTATGCCCGGTCGAAATGCTCTCCACACAGAGGCACTTGCGCCGAGGGTTTCAGGATTACACTGTTGCCAGCCATCAGCGCAGGCACGATGGAGTTGACCGCCGTCAGCAGTGGATAGTTCCAGGGTGCAATGGTGAAAACCGTGCCCAGGGGCTCCCTGCGAATGAAGCGTTTGAAGCCCTCTTGCTTAGCTGGAACAATGTCGGCCAGAGACTGTTCTGCAATGGCGATCATGTGGCGGGCGCGTTCCGCCAGTCCCTTCACTTCTCCACCGGCAAATGCGATTGGTCGACCCATCTGCCAGGCGATTTCTTCGGCGATCCGGGCTTGCCTGGCCTCAAAATACTGTACCGCCGATTCGCAGATTCTGGCGCGTTCTTTCACACTGGTCTGCTGCCATTGTTTTTGCGCTGAGCGCGACAACTCAATAGACTGTGCAATTGAATTCGCGTTGGCCAGTTCTCGCTCAGCATAGATTGAGCCATCGACTGGCGAAATGCACTGCAAGTGAGCGGGATTCCCAGATTGTTTCATGTTTGAAATTGCTTATTCCAGTTTGGAGTGCCAATCGGCAGGAGAGACTAAGATCAATAATCAAGCAGCATTATATCGACAACAAGGTAACTATTGCAGCCACTTGTCCGGGCTACTTAGGGGCAGCAGTCGGCTGAAACACCAGGCAATTTGGCTTCTTGCCTTTTTCTTTGCATTGATGAGTCAGCCCGCCTTGGCAGATGGGATCGATGCCACCATCAACGCCGCCATGCAACCTGTTACCGATGCGGTTGCAGGTTTCATTTTTTTTGAAGTCAACGTCTTTGGCGCTCAACTGCCATTGATTGTGCTCTGGCTGATCGCCGCTTCGGCTTTCTTCACCTTCTACTTCAAATTCTTGAATCTGCGCGGCTTCAAGCATGCCTTCGAACTGTTGCGCGGCGATTTCAGCAAACCCGATCATAGCGGCGAGCTGAGTCATTTCCAGGCATTGGCGACCGCAGTTGCCGGCACTGTGGGAATTGGCAATATCAGTAGTGTGGCCATAATAATTTCCCTGGCCGGGCCGGGGGCCACATTCTGGCTGATGCTGGCTGGGTTTCTGGGGATGTCGACCAAGTTTGCAGAGTGTGTCGTAGGGGTCAAGTATCGCAAGATAAATCCTGACGGCAGTATTTCAGGTGGCCCAATGTATTATCTTGAACAGGGATTGAAGGAGAGAAATCTGGCGTGGTTGGGCAAGCCCATGGGCTATTTCTATGCGCTGGCGATAGTTGTTGGCTGTATGGGAATCGGCAACATGTTCCAGTCGAATCAGGCGTTTGAACAGTTCGTCGTGGTGACCGGTGGCGATACAGGATTCTTCGCCGACAAAGGCTGGCTCTTCGGCGGCATACTGGCGGGCCTGGTTGCGGTTGTTATTATTGGCGGAATCAAAAGTATTGCGAGTGTCACCAGCCGTCTGGTACCCTTCATGGCTTTAACCTATGTGTTGGGCTCGCTGACGGTCATCTTCCTCAATGCGGACAGAATTCCGTGGGCCGTATCTGCAATTGCTACGGAGGCATTTAGTCCGACAGCTATGAGTGGAGGCATGCTGGGTGTGATGATCATGGGTTTCCAACGGGCCGTGTTCTCCAATGAGGCCGGCATCGGATCAGCGGCGATAGCGCATTCGGCGGTAAAAACCCACGAACCGGTCACCGAAGGGTTTGTTGCACTTATGGAGCCCTTTATCGATACTGTGG
>JABDRA010000169.1 GCA_013041995.1 Anderseniella sp.
GTTCGACGCCGTTGTGGCGGAAGATCCTAACTTTGCACTTGGGCATGCCGGGCTGGCGCGGGCGCATCAGGCGACCGGCAATGTTGCAAAAGCCCGTGAGGTCATCGCCAAGGCCCGCGAACTCGCCACCGGCATCACCGAGCGCGAGGCAGGCCACATCAACGTCTTCGATCTGCTGGCCAACGGCAGGACCGCAGATGGCCTCGCCGCCGTTGTCGACCACGCCAGGTCCAATCCGCGCGACGCCATGGTCGTACAGACCAGCACCAGCATATTCGGGCTGATCGGGTTTTCCGGCCTGCCGGGACGTGAGGCGGAGATGCTGGCCTTCACCAGCGCCCTGCAACCGCATTACGCAGACGACTGGTGGTACTTGAGCCAGTACGCCTTTGCGCTTTGTGAAACCGGCCAGGTGGACAAGGCCTCGTCGGTCATCGACCGCTCCATGGCGATCAATCCGCGCAACGCGCACGGCGCCCATGTGCGCTCGCACATTGATTATGAGGCCGGTGAAACGCAGGCCGGCGTGTCTTACCTCAACGACTGGCTCAAAGACTATGACCGCTCAGCCGTCATGCATGGTCATTTGTCCTGGCACGTGGCGCTGTGGGCGCTGCAACTGGGCGATACGGACCAGATGTGGCAGCGGGTCGACGCCGACGTCAAACCAGGCGCGGCGCTGGGCATGCCGATCAACATCCTGTCGGATACCGCATCGATCCTGTACCGGGCAGAACTGGCGGGGGTAACGGTGCCGAAGGAAAAATGGCGCGAGGTGAGCGCGTATGCCAGCAAGTTCTTCCCCAATCCCGGCCTGAGCTTCATCGACTATCACGCAGCACTTGCCCATGCCATGGCAGGCGACGGCGATGCGCTGTCGAACATCATTTCCAATCCGAATGGCCCTGCCGGTGATCTGGTGCGTGACGTGGCCGAAGCCTTCGGCGCCATTGCCAACCAGGACTGGCTCAAGGCCGAACGCTTGCTCACAAGCTGCATGGCAGACGATGCCCGCCTCGGCGGCAGCCGCGCCCAACGCGACCTGCTGGAATTTTCCCTGCTGGAATGCCTGCTCAAGCAAGGCAAGGCGGAAGAAGCCCGCCGCCTCATCGCCCTGCGCCGCCCGGTACTGGCGGACACGCGTCCGGTGCAGGGGTTGTGACAGTAAACGCGTCAACCATCAGGCTTCAGTTCGTCGGCTTGTGCACCGCAGCGTTCTGGCCGACATGATGGCCTTGCGGCAGGTCGCTGCCGGCGGGAAAGTCCTTCGCTCCCAAAGCCTGGAACCTGCTGTCGTGGATCAGGCAGCTTTGCCTCACCGTGGGCCACACCTGCGAGCGCAGGAACCATTGGTCGAGATGCCAGTTGGCCAATGCAGCCGGTTTGAAATCCTTTAGCAGGGTCCGTAATGGCGGCAGCACGCCGCCCGTGCCGCCCCACATGCCGGCCAGCATGACTTCGGTGTGGGTCCACCAGTCGCGCATGACGTGGAAGGCCTTGCCGGAACTGAGCCACTCATTCACCGCCGCCTGTTCACGCAGGTTGATGATGCTGTCGGCATCGCGCACCAGAAAGTGCCTTGTGCGGCCGTCATTCGCGGGCAGGAAGCGCCAGAACAGGCCGTCAAACGGGTTGACGCGGTTCATCATCATGATTTCCGCGCCCAGCGAGACCAGTTGATCACGCACCGGTTCAGGCACCGTATCATCACAGTAGAACCGGCACCGCCAGTCCGGATAGATTTCCGGTGCCAGGCGGGCGTTCTCCAGCGCCCCTTTCAGGTATTTTTCACCATCACCCCACAGCGAGAACGCAATAATGTTCAGGGTCGGGTCATCCCGAGAAAATTGCGCAAGCTGATCGGGTATCGGATGGGCCGTGCCGGTTTTTGTAACGGCCTCGTCTTTCAGTTTCAGCGCGGTCTCACCGTGATGGCGGGCATCGTCAAACTGCTTCATCCGGTACGATACCGACGCCAGCGCATCATGGGTGTTTGGCACCTCCGGCGCCAATTTCAGTGCCCGCGACAGAAGCTCATGGGCTTCTTCAAGCCGGCGCAGCCTGGACAGCACGACACCGTAATTGGCCAGGGCTTCCGCATCATCGGGGCGGAATTTTATGGCATTCCCGAAGACACTGGCCGCCGACGGCAGGTCACCGTGGGCAAACAGAAAAGCTGCCAGCCGGACCTGGTCTTCAGCACTTTCATCGCTCGTGGCGCCGACCTCGTTGACCACTGCCATTTGCGCCTGGATGGCCTCGACAAACCGCCCTGCACGGTAATGCGCCAGCGCGGCGTCACGCTTGTCCTTCAGGCCTTGTTCGCCGTCAGCCAGTATTACCGCTCCCAGAAGATCTGCACTGCATACAGGTGATGGTTCACCTGCGCTGCACCGGTTGAAACATACGCATACCACCGGTTCATCAGGTTGCGTTTGTGACCGGCGGAGTCAAGCCACTGCTTGAACAGCCGTCTGGCTTTTTCCTTGTCGACGTCGCCGCGCTTGCGGTCGCGGGCGGCGTTTTCGCCGAAATCGCCGCGCTGATCGGGATCGGCATACGCTTCAAACCGCTTGCGGAAACTATGACCGCTGGCCGACTTGTGGCCGACAAAATTGCCCTTCACCATTTCAAGTGCCTGGGCGCGTGCCATGCTGCGCAAAAGGTCTGAACCTTTCACCGGCTTGCGCTTGGCGCGGTAACGGGCTTCTGCGGCCAGCAGATCAAGATAGGCTTCAAGGTCAGGGCGGATTTTGGCGCCGCGTGGCGGAGACGCCAGCATGGCATCCGCATAGCTGCGATATCCCGCGGCATGTGCCGGCAGTACATGTGCCGGAAGTACAAGCGCGCAGGTGGTCAATCCACCGATCAATTCGCGTCTGTTGATGAGTAACATGGTCAAGGCTCCGTAACGAAACTGCAAATGGCGTCCAGTACGGCGGCTGTTTGGTCGTTTTGTGGCGCGTGTCCGCAGTCATCAAGAATGAGTTTTGTTACGGGTGCGCCACAGGATCGTTCAATCGCGTCAAGCTGGGCCAGTGTTCCATAGTCATCGTCACGGCCCTGTACAGCCAATACCGGTGCAATGATTAATGGCAGGAAGCCGGTAATATCCCAGGTGCGGAAGCCCGGATTGAGCCAGCTGTCATTCCATCCCAGAAACGCGATGTCGACATTGCCGCCGTGGTGGCGTTGCAGCCGTTCCCGCAGGTTGGTGGTTTCCCAGGCCTCGCGGGCAGTCTTGATGCCGTCAATCGAGATATCCTCAACGAAGACATGCGGTGCCATCAGGACCAGGCCTTCCAGACCCGGCAATGGTTTGCTGCCAGCATAGATCGCTGCGATGGAGGCACCGTCGGAGTGTCCGACCAGCACATGATCACGGCCCTGCAATTGTGCAATGATACCGGGAAGCACGTCCGTTGCCTCATCGTGCATATAGGTCAGCGGGCGCGGCAGGCTTGCCGGTGATGACGCGCCGTATCCGGCCCGCGAAAAGATCAGAACCGCGCATCCCGTGGTAGTTGCCAGCAGATCGGGGAAATCCCGCCACTGGCTGACGCTTCCAAGCCCTTCATGCAGCAATATCAGCACCGGCCGGTCGCCATGCCCGTTTATAAACCGGGCTTCAAGCCTGGTGCCTGCAACCTCAAGAAACCCGTCCGGCGCGATCATGCACGCAACTTGAAGCGCTGGATCTTGCCGGTTGCGGTCTTCGGCAGGTCGGGCAGGAATTCGATCCAGCGCGGATACTTCCAGGGACCGGCTTGTGTCTTGACATGATCCTTCAGTTCGTCGAACAGGCCATCGCCCGAATAACCGTCATTCAGCACAACAAAGGCCTTGGGCTTGACCAGGCCTTCGTCGTCTTCGTGGGCAACCACCGCTGCCTCCAGCACCGCGGCATGGCTGACCAGGGCGGATTCCACTTCAAACGGCGACACCCAGATGCCGGACACCTTGAACATGTCATCGGTGCGACCGCAATACTGGTAGAACCCGTCTTCGTCGCGAATGTACTTGTCGCCGGTGCGGGCCCAGGCGCCTTCGAATGTCGAACGGCTCTTGTCCCGCTTGTTCCAGTAGCCGTTGCAGCACGACGCACCGGACACCAGCAGTTCGCCTATTTCGCCGGCCGGCAACTCCTCGCCGTTCTCCCCGACCAGGCGCAGGTCATAGCCCGGGACAGCCTTGCCCGTGGTGCCGCGTTTTTGGCAATCGGGCCCGTTGGACAGGAAAATATGCAGCATTTCCGTCGAGCCGATACCATCCCATATCTCGACCCCGAACCGCTTGTGCCATCCGGCGGAAACTTCGGCGGGCAAGGCTTCACCGGCGGATATGCACTTTGTCAGATTGGCCGACCCTGTTTCGGGCGTGCAGACCTTGTCGGCCAGCATGGCGGCGTAAAGCGTCGGCACGCCGAAAAACATGGTTGCATTGTGGGCGTGCAGTTTTTCCTGCACAGCCTGCGGTGTCGGGCGTCCCGCCAGCAGCACCGTCGTTGCTCCGACCGACAACGGAAAGGTCAGGGAATTTCCCAGCCCATAGGCGAAAAAGAATTTTGCGGCGGAAAAGCACACGTCGTTCTCGGAAATGCCCAGCGTACCGGCACCATAGGTTCTGGCCGTATCCATCAGGCTGGAATGAACATGCATCACGCCCTTGGGCTGGCCGGTCGACCCGGATGAGTACAACCAGAAAGCCACCTCATCAGATGACGTATCCGCCGCCTCATGGGCATCGCTTGCAGATGCCATCAGCGTTTCGAAGGATTTATGGTCATCCGCTTCACCGCCGACCACAATCACATGCTTCAGGAACGGCAGGTCGGAGAGCACCGGCTCAACCGTCTGCAGCAGGGCGTGGGACACAAACAGCACCTGCGAGCGGCTGTCGGACAACATGTATTTGTACTGGTCGGTGGTCAGCAGGGTGTTGAGCGCCACCGGCACGACACCGGTGCGCATCGCGCCCACAAAGACAGCCGGCCAGTCGACCGTGTCGAGCATCAAGACGGCCACCCTGGCCTCACGTTCGATGCCCAGCCCATCAAGCACATTGGCCACCTGCCGGGTCGCCGTCGCCAGCTCGCCGAAGCTGATCTCGCGCGTGTCATCAATAAAGGCCGGCTTGGCTTCGCGGCCTTCATCCAGATGCCTGTCCACCAGGTCCAGCGCGGCATTGTATGGATATGGATCACTCATGAGCGGTCTCCCTAGTATCTTCGCCACGTCTCTTGGTGGACGTGCTGAAATGACAGGAAATTCAGAGATCGGACCCTAACCCTGCATCATGTTGCAGGACAAGTGCGGAATAGTGCATGGGAACGGACGGGGGTCAGTTGGGCAAATGGGCAGCCTGGTGGTGCACCAGGCGCCAGGTGTCACCCTCGACGATGAACGTGTTGGTGGCGATCAGAGACACCTGGCCGAGTTGCTCGGTGCAGAACACAAGCGCGGTGTTGCCGTTGCGTATGATGCTGGTATCGCTGACCTTGATGTCAGGCGTGTCGCCCAGAACAAGAATGGAATACCAGCTGTCCAGCACTTCTTCTCGGCCCGTAATGCCGGGCCAGCCGGGATGATAGCAGGACACCGACGCCTGCCGTGACCACAAGGCTTCCATCGCAAGATAGTCACGCTGCCGGAATGCCGCGTAGAACGCGTCATTGGCCTCGAGAATTACTTCATCCTGCATAAGATCACTCATAACGGGAATGAGTTTGCCCCAAGCTTGTGTCCTTGCCAAGTCACTCATTGGGTAAAAAGCAGATGCGCAACCGGCTTGAAGGTGCGCGGGAAAGGTTCTAGAAGGCAGGCCCTGTGTCATTGAACAGCCAAAAGCCGCTGAAACCGCTCATGTCGAAAAACAAGAAACCAAACCGGCCAAAAGCCCGGCAGCCCCGTGGCTTCGTCGACCGCTCCGCCAGCGACATACGCGCCGTCGAGCAAATGACCGCCAGTATCAAGGCAGTGTTCGAGCTGTATGGCTTTGATCCGGTTGAAATGCCGCTGTTCGAGTATACCGATGCGCTCGGCAAGTTTTTGCCGGACAGCGACCGGCCGAACGAAGGCGTGTTTTCGCTGCAGGACGATGACGAACAGTGGATGAGCCTGCGCTATGATCTGACCGCACCGCTGGCCAGGCATGTTGCCCAGAACATCAATGATATTCAACTGCCCTACCGGACCTATCGGGCAGGCTATGTGTTCCGCAATGAAAAACCGGGGCCGGGACGGTTTCGCCAGTTCATGCAGTTTGATGCCGACACGGTCGGTGCGCCGTCGGTCACGGCGGATGCTGAAATGTGCATGATGATGGCCGACACGATGGAAGCACTGGGTGTTGCGCGCGGCGACTATGTTGTTCGCGTCAACAACCGCAAGGTGCTCGATGGCGTGATGGAGACAATCGGCATTGGCGGCGACGAGCATGCCGGCACGAGATTGTCGGTCCTGCGCGCCATCGACAAGCTGGACAAGTTCGGGACCGACGGCGTGAAGCTGTTGCTGGGTGGCGGGCGCTGGGAAGGCGGAAACGAAGGTGCGGGCGACTTCACCAAGGGTGCCGGGCTCGATGAGGCCCAGACCGACAAGGTGATGAGCTACATCTCGGGCGTCGCCATTGACGAAAATGACGGCGTTGCCGAACTTGACCTGATCGAAACCCTGGTGCGCTCTGCCGGATATGACGAGGCCCGCATCAAGATCGATCCGTCCGTGGTGCGGGGCCTGGAATACTATACCGGGCCGGTTTACGAGTGCGAGCTTACCTTCGACGTCACCAACGAAAAGGGCGAGACGGTTCAGTTCGGTTCGGTTGCCGGCGGCGGGCGCTATGACGGGCTGGTGCAGCGCTTCACCGGACAAGCGGTTCCGGCGACCGGGTTCTCCATCGGTGTGTCCCGCCTGATGACCGCGCTGAAGAACCTCGGCAAGCTGGAAACCACCGCGTTGCCTGCCCCGGTTGTTGTCTGTGTGATGGACCGCGACGCAGACAGCCTTGGACGTTATCAGAAAATGGTCCAGGCACTTCGGGACGCGAAAATTCGCGCCGAGCTCTATCAGGGCAATCCCAAACAGTTCGGCAAGCAGTTGCAGTATGCTGACCGGCGCGGCGCCGCGGTGGCGGTGATCCAGGGTGGCGATGAACGCGCTGCCGGCCAGGTACAGTTAAAGGACCTGATTGCAGGGGCAGAAGCGGCCAAGGCCATTGAAAGCCGCGAAGAATGGGTCGAGCAGCAGCCGGCGCAGGTGTCCGTGGCCGAAGCTGACCTGGTCGCGGAAGTTCGCACCATCCTTGCGCGCCATGAGAGTTGAGCTGAGCAGATGACCGGTAAATCCTCGATCCAGCGGCGCGCCACCGATGCGCTGAATGCCTCCATGACGCAAGTGTTCGAAGCCGCCGGTGCCGAATACATCGAACCGGACATCATCCAGCCGGCAGATGTGTTTCTGGAACGCTCCGGCGAACACATAAGGTCACGCACCTATGTTTTCGCAGACCCTTCCGGTGCACAGCTGTGCCTGCGGCCGGACCTGACGGTTCCCGCCTGCCGCTATCATCTGGAGCAGGCCAGCGATGTGATGGCGGCAACGCGGTATTGCTATGCCGGCAAGGCATTCCGGCATTCAAAGACAGCCGCAGACACAAGCTTGCGCGAGTTTGACCAGGTTGGTCTTGAACTGTTCGGTGGCGGCACTGTTGCTGATGATGATGCCGAAACACTGGCTCTGACACTGGCCGCACTGGATGCAGCAAGCGTGTCTGGCTACTCCATTCAGCTCGGCGATCTTGGATTGTTTACCGCACTGCTGTCGTCAATCGACATGCCGGAACGCTGGCGCACCAGCCTGAGGCATCAGTTCTGGCGGCCTCGGGCGTTTCGCGATCTGCTCAACCGGCTGACCGGCAAGACGCCAAGAGCCAGGACGTCGATCTCCGACCTGCTTGATGAGATGGCAGACAGCACGCTGGATGCCGTGTCCTTCGTTGAAAACAAGCTGGAGGCCGACGGGCTGGAAATGATCGCGGGGCGCAGCATCGAACAGGTGGCCGGCAGACTGTCCGAAAAACTTGATGACCGCAGCGAACCTTCCTTGTCCGGTGACCACGCAAAGCTTATCGACGATTATTTGTCCATCCGCTGCTCGCCGTCACAGGCGGTTCAAAAACTGAAACAACTGGGTGCAAGGACCGGCAGCGAGTTTGCGTCTGCCATCGACCTGTTCGACGCGCGCTTTGAGGCAATACAAAGGGCCGGACTTGAAACAGCCGATATGGAATTTGCCGCCGTATTTGGGCGCTCTCTTGAGTATTACACCGGCTTTGTGTTTCAGATCGACCGGCAGCTGGCGGACGGCGCCAGCGAGACCATCGCCGGAGGCGGACGTTATGACACGATGTTGAAGGATATCGGGGCTGACGCCATGATACCGGCTGTCGGCTGTGCCATCTATGCCAGCAGGCTGGTATCGGCCAGTGAGGCGGTATCATGAGCAACAATCTCACACTCGCGCTGCCCTCGAAGGGCCGTTTGCGGGAAATGGCCGAAACCATGTTTGCGCGTGCCGGCTTTGACATTGTGCGCACCGGTTCTGCCCGCGGCTATCGGGGCGAGGTGAAAGGTCTTGCCGGCGTCGATGTCGCTTTCCTGTCTGCGTCTGAAATTGCCCAGGCCCTGCGCGACGGCACCGTTGATCTGGGTGTCACCGGCGAAGATCTGCTGCGCGAGACAATCGCACCCGACGAACCCATCGCGGATGTGGTGCTGCGGCTCGGGTTCGGCCCGGCAGATGTTGTGATTGCGGTACCTGAAAGCTGGCTCGATGTTGCCTTTGTCAGCGATCTGGATCAGGTGGCAGCCGAATTCCATGAAACCCACGGGCGCAGACTTCGGGTCGCGACGAAATACATGAGCTTGACCAGGCGCTTTTTCGCCGACAATGGCGTCACCGGATACCGCATTGTCGAAAGCCTGGGTGCCACGGAAGGCGCACCGGCGTCCGGATCGGCCGAGATCATCGTCGACATCACCACCACCGGCTCCACATTGAAGGCCAACCGGCTCAAGATACTGGACGATGGCCTGATCCTCAGGTCCGAGGCGATCCTGGCCGCAAGATCCGATGTCCTGACGCGACCCGTGGTGCAAAACCTCAAGAACCGCCTCGAGCTGGCAATCTAGAGACTGCTATTTTGACCTTGTGTATTTATTCCCAAGGGTAAATTTGTTGGTTTTCCAGACAAGTGCTTGCAAATAAGCCAGTCGGATTAATCGGTTAGTAAATATTACATCTGGTCAGTTCAATTTCGCCGTTATATACTACTTCCGTATGAGAAGTCGCAGATAGCAATTTTGAACTTCTTCCATTCTTTGCGAAACACGTTCTGCTTGGGGGGTCTGGTAGACTGGAAAACCTTATCTTGAACCATCGACTGTCGCAGTGGACATAGCTGGAAGCAACCTGTGGTTGTCGGGCTTCCCCCGGTTCCGATAGCTTTTTTGCAGGCTGTACTGAAGCTGAGGCCGCTGCTGATGGCGAAGGGCCGCTCTGGTAACAGGGTGGCCCTTCTGCATGGGGATGATGGAAGTTGTCTGGTTGCACAACTTATCCGCTCACGCAAGCAGCCTTTGGCTGCGCTCCGCTTGGGCGCACTTCGTGCGACGGCCGGTCGGACTTGCCTCAGCACTGGCGTGCTTCGGAAGTGTTCATCACTATAGTTGTTCGAAGTAGGAGAGCGGGTTGTTTTATCCCGCTCACGCAAGCAGCCCCCGGCTGCGCTCCGCTTGGGCGCACTTCGTGCGACGGCCGGTCGGACTTGCCTCAGCACTGGCGTGCTTCGGAGGTGGTCATCACCAGCGTCATCCCCGTGAAAACGGGGATCCAATCCCAGTCAGTGCAGTGTATGCCGCCAAGTATGGATTCACGCTTTCGCTGGAATGACGATAGTTGGAGGGTTGTTCAGGGTCGGAGAACGGCCCGCCGAAGGCGGACAAGCTGTTCGACCACAAAAGAAGCCGCAGCCGACAGGCTGCTTGCGTGAGCGATATAAACCTTAACTAAATCGCGGAAACCGCAGCGGTGCGAATGGCGTCGATGTTGGCGCCGTATCTGGCCGGATCGTTGTTCCGGTAAACAGCAGAACCGGCTACCAGAACATCCGCGCCGGCAGCAGCGACGATACCGGCGGTTTTTTCACTGATGCCGCCATCCACTTCAATATGGATATCCCGGCCGCCGACCATATCCTTGATGCGGGCGATCTTGGTTGCCATCTCAGGAATGAAGGCCTGGCCGCCGAAACCGGGATTGACCGTCATGACCAATATGAGGTCGAGCTTGTCGAGCACATACTCGATCACGTTTTCCGGTGTCGACGGGTTGAGTGACACCCCGGCCTTTTTCCCAAGTGACCTGATCAACTGCAGCGTGCGATCAAGATGCGGGCCCGCTTCGGCATGAACCGTGATGATATCGGAACCGGCCTCGGCAAACGCTGCGATGAACGGGTCCGCCGGGGTGATCATCAGGTGTACGTCGAGCACCTTTTTCGTCACCGGCCGAATGGCTTTCACAATCATCGGGCCGATGGTGATGTTGGGCGCAAAATGCCCGTCCATCACATCGACATGCACCCAGTCGCAGCCCTGTTCGTCAATGGCGCGCACCTCGTCTCCCAGCCTGGCAAAGTCTGCCGACAGGATCGACGGTGAAATGAGTATGGGGCGCGCCATGACTGACTACTTTGCCTTGTGCAGGGCGATTGCGGTATCGGACATGCGGTTGGAGAAGCCCCACTCATTGTCGTACCAGCTCATCACCCGCACCAGCGTGCCGTCCATCACCTTGGTCTGATCGAGGTGAAGGATGGAAGAATGCGGGTCATGATTGAAATCGATCGACACATTGGGCTGATCGGTGACACCCAGGATGCCCTTCAGGTCACCCTTGGACGCCTTGATCATAGCGCGGTTGACCTGCTCAACCGTCACCGATTTGGACACGACGCACTTCAGGTCGACCACCGACACATTGGGTGTCGGCACCCGAATGGCCACACCATCGAGCTTGCCGTTCAGTTCCGGCAGAACCAGACCGACGGCCTTGGCCGCGCCGGTGGACGTCGGGATCATCGACACTGCAGCAGCCCGGCCGCGGTACAGATCCTTGTGCATGGTATCCAGCGTCGGCTGATCACCGGTATAGGAATGGATGGTGGTCATGAAGCCGTGCTCAATGCCGAATGCATCGTTCAGAACCTTGGCCACAGGCGCCAGGCAATTGGTGGTGCATGACGCATTGGAAACGACCTTGTGCTTGCCGGTAAGCTGGTCATGGTTCACGCCGTAAACCACGGTCATGTCGGCATTGGCACCCGGTGCGGAAATCAACACTTCCCTCGCGCCTGCCGTCAGGTGCGCCGCGGCAGCATCACGGGAGGTGAAGATGCCGGTGCACTCCATCGCCACGTCGACGCCGATTTCTTTCCATGGAAGCTTGGACGGGTCACGCTCTGCGGTCACCTTGATCCAGCCGGTGCCACAGTTGATCTGATCATCCTTGACCTTGACGGTACCGGGGAACTTGCCGTGCACACTGTCGAAGCGCAGCAAATGGGCGTTGGTTTCCACCGGGCCCAGATCATTAATGGCAACGACTTTTATGTCCTTGCGTCCCGACTCTGCAATGGCGCGCAAAATGTTGCGCCCAATGCGACCAAATCCGTTGATAGCAACACGTACCGCCATGGTTATCTCCGATAAGTTTGGGCTTTGCCCGAAAGAGGAAAGTAATGAGTTCCCGCGTCTTATAACCCAATGTGGGTCAGGGTCAATTGACGGGCCCGTTTGCGTCAAAATGCGCAGGGTAAAACGCAGCCAGGCAATTGTGCAATGCACTCAGGGCTTGCGACCTTGTTATGCCCGGCGGCGTATGGGCAAGTGCGACCCACAATCCGTCGGTCAGCGCATTGATCACACGGGCATCGAGCTTGCCTGATTGTGGTCTGTTGTAGTTACCGTGCGCAGAAAGGTCGGCGCACATGGTTTCCAGTGTTTGCAGATATTCCGCTTCTTCCTCGCCATACACTTCATCATAGGCCGGCCTTGACTGGGCCTCCGCCCAGAAGCTCACCCATGCCTGCAGCGTGCGCGGCGTGCAGACATCTTCACCAAAATCAGCGCTGGTCATGGCGTACAGCCGGGCAGCAGGATCATCACCGGCCCGCTCGACCGCCGCCACCCAGTTGTCTCGATACTGCACGGCCAGGTATTTCAATGTATCGGCAAGTAGTGCCGCCTTGGACTCAAAATGAAAATTCACAATACCCAGTGACAGGCCGGCCCCGCGCGATACATCGCCGATGGTCAGGCTGGCATAGCCGCGTGTGGCAAGCACATCGATGGTTGCTTCGATGAGCTGCCTGCGGCGCACGTCGCGGGTCGCTTTTCTCGGCCTTGATCTTTCTGACAGCGTCATGGTTTTCGTCCGCGCACATGATGTGGGCAATGCTCGCCTGTCTCCAGCACCTTGATCATCAGTGCCCACGTCCTGATATTATGATCGACCAGTTCATGCCCCAGTTCCGCAACCGCCTCGGCCTGCAATTCGCCTTGCAGCAGGGCCAGTTCCCGTTTGGCCTGATCGCAATACCACACATTGCGATTGGTCAGTACCACATCAACAAAACCTGCCTGTTCAAGGGCATCTGTGTAGACTTTAGGCGAGGCCATGCCGAAATCAAGGTCCTCCGATACCAGGTAGGCTCTCATCTCAGGCGAAGGCTCACCGTCATGCGACATCAGCCAGTCGGATGCCACGAACCTGCCGCCGGGTTTCAGAACGTGAAATACGTCCTTCGCCAATTCATGCTTGTCCGGAATGTGAACGATGGAATCCTTTGAAAACACCATGTCGAACATGGCGTCAGCAAACGGCAACGGACCCGGCTCTACCTGCATCAGTTGCACACGATCGGAAATACCGGCTTCATGAATGCGCGTATGGGCTGCCGCCAACACGGAGGCCTCCACGTCAATGCCGGTGATTTTCGCTGCGCCATAGTCACTGACCAGCAGGCAATCAATGCCGCCGGCCCCACACCCGATATCGAGAACGTGCTTGCCGCGAAAGTCCTCACCGGCAAGCAGCCGTTGAAGTTCATCCGGTCCGCCGGGCGACAGCCAGCCCCGTCCCCACAACATTTCCAGAAACCCGATGACAGGCTCCGGATAAAGTTCTTCAGACTGCGTCATCTCGCGTCTCACCTGTTTATACCAAAGGAAGAAACTTTGCCTGATGACTTGCAAGTATCTGCCCGGACTGATCATATTGCACTGGCGATGGTTGGCGAAAGCCCAATTCGCAAACGGGATAACAGGGTGGGCATTTCGTGTTAAGCGTAGAAAAGCTGAGCAAAAGCTTTGGCGGGCTGCAGGCTGTACGCGACTGCAGTTTCAAAATTGAAGAAGGATCAATCACCGGATTGATCGGTCCGAACGGCGCGGGCAAGACAACCTTGTTCAACATGATCGCGGGCGAAATGGAGCCGACCGCCGGCAGGATTATTTTCCAGGGCCAGAATATTACCGGGCTTCCGACCCACAAAATGTTTCACCTCGGCATTGTCCGCACGTTCCAGATTCCGCACGAATTTGCCAAGATGACGGTGCTGGAAAATCTGATGGTTGTACCGGCGGCACAACCGGGCGAACACATCTTCAACAACTGGCTCAAACCGGGCGCCGTGAAAACCCGCGAGGATCAGGTTCGCCACATGGCGGAAGACGCGCTCGAGTTCCTGTCGATTTCCCATCTCAGGGACGAACGTGCGGGGAATTTGTCCGGCGGCCAGAAAAAACTGCTTGAGCTTGGCCGCACCATGATGACCGATGCGAAACTTGTGTTGCTTGACGAACCGGGTGCCGGCGTCAATCCGACCCTGCTGCTCAAGATCCGCGAAATGATTACCAGGCTGCGCGAAGAGCGCGGCTACACGTTCTGCATTATCGAGCATGACATGGAACTGATTGCTGCCTTGTGTGACCCGGTCATCGTGCTCGCGGAAGGAACCGTGCTGATGCAGGGTACAATGGAACAAGTACGCTCCAATCCGGATGTGCTGGATGCCTATCTTGGCGGCGGCGAGGAAGCAGCGTGATGCGTGTCCTTGAACTTGACAACGTCGTGGGCGGGTATGGTGACACGCAGATTCTGCACGGTGTTTCAATGCACGTTGATAGCGGTGAAATCGTCGTCATTATCGGACCCAACGGCGCCGGCAAATCCACCGCCATGAAGGCTGTGTTCGGTCTGCTCAAACTCACCGACGGCGCGGTGCTTCTGGACGGCACTGCCATCACCAATACGCCGCCGGAAAAAGTGGTGCGCCAGGGTGTGTGCTATGTGCCGCAGACCGGCAATATCTTTCCCAGCCTGACCGTCGAGGAAAACCTTGAAATGGGGGCGTTCGTGCGCACCGATGATTTCAAACCGCGGTTGAATGAAATCTACGAGATGTTTCCGCCACTGCTGGAAAAACGCCAGCAGGCTGCCGGCACCCTGTCCGGCGGCCAGCGCCAGATGGTGGCCATGGGCAAGGCCTTGATGCTGGAACCGAAAATCCTGCTGCTGGACGAACCCACTGCCGGCCTGTCGCCGAAGTTCCGTGGCGAGATTTTTGAAACCGTCAAAACGATCAACAGCGCCGGCACACCCATCCTGATGGTCGAACAAAATGCCAAGCAGGCACTGGGCATCGCCAACAGAGGCTATGTGCTGGTGGACGGCAAGAACCGGTTTGAAGGCACCGGTCAGGATCTGCTGAACGATCCCGAGG
>JABDRA010000168.1 GCA_013041995.1 Anderseniella sp.
GGCCGCACCCATGTGCGCGTGACCAACCAGATTTTTCCCGAGGCCATCTGCATTCCGATGTCCAATGACATGACCATCACCCAGTGGCATGTGCCGGTGGATGACGAGACCTGCTACTGGTACTCGATGTTCACCAGCTTCGCCGGGCCCGTAAACAAGCAACTGATGCGTGAACAGCGGCTAGCCGAGCACCGCCTGCCGGACTACGCGCCGCTGAAAAACAAGCGCAACAATTACGGCTACAACCCGCAAGAACAGGAAGCTGAAACCTACACCGGCATGGGCCTCGACATTAACGTCCATGACCAGTGGGCGGTGGAAAGTCCCGGACCGGTTTTCGACCGCACCAACGAGCATCTTGCCACGTCTGACAAGGCGATCATTGCCTATCGGCGCATGTTGCGCCGGGCGATTGACGCCGTGGACGACAAGGGTCATTTGCCGGGTATCGCCAATGACACCGCACTGGACACAAAGGGTCCCATAGCCGTTGACGCCATCGCGCCTAATGCCGATTGGCAGTCCGTCTGGCGTGACCGCGACGCTGAACGCCGTGATGGCTGCGCATGGGCAAATTCGACAGCTGGAGCATAGTTGATGAGTGATGTAGGGCGTGAAGGCCTGGCAGCCCTTGCCGGCGTGGACAGTGCTGAACGGCGCAAGGCGTGCACACATGTGCTGGAGCAGATCGAAAACCATGGCCTCGATACGGTGCGGCTGGCGTTTGCCGACCAGCATGGGATCTTGCGCGGCAAGACACTGATGGCGCCGCAAATGGCAAGCCTGCTGGCCAATGGCTGCGCCATGACATCGACCCTGCTGGCAAAAGACACCTCGCACCGCACGGTGTTCCCCGTGTGGGAGGCTGGTGCGGGCCTTGATATGGCCGATATGCAAGGGGCCGGTGACATGATCATGTTGCCGGATCCGGAGACTTTCCGCGTATTGCCCTGGGTGGAAGGATGCGGCTGGCTATTATGTGACCTGTATTTCAGCGACGGCAAACCAGCGCCGTTTTGCGTGCGCCGCAAGCTGCGTGAAGCTGAAACTGAACTGGCAACCCGTGACATGGACATACGGTTCGGTCTGGAGGCCGAATTCCACATTCTGAAAGTCGATGACTGGAACAAGCGTCCCGAAGATGCCGGGCAACCGGGAGCAGTGCCGGATGTTTCACTGATGACACATGGCTTTCAATATCTGACCGAGGCACGCGCCGACGAACTGGAACCCGTGACCGAGGTGCTTCGCAAGGCATGCGTGGCACTGCATCTGCCGGTGCGCTCCATCGAATGCGAGTTTGGCCCGAGCCAGGTGGAATTCACCTTTGCCCCCGTGCCTGCGGTTCGCGCCGCCGATGCCATGAGCCTGTTTCGCTCCATGGTAAAGCAGGTCTGCCGGCGCCAGGGCCTGCATGCGACATTCATGTGCCGGCCGCAGGTTGCAAACCTGTTTGCATCAGGCTGGCATGTCCATCAGTCGCTGGTATCGGCGACGTCCGGCGACAACCTGTTCATGCCTGAACCCGGTGGCGACCTGCTGTCGCCGCTGGGCCTGCAGTATACAGCGGGCCTGCTGGCCCGTGCGGTCGAGGCCAGCGTGTTCGCGTCGCCCACCATCAATGGCTACAAGCGCTACAAGTCTTACCAGTTGGCACCTGACCGGGCGATCTGGGGCAGGGACAACAAGGGTGTCATGGTGCGGGCAATCGGCGGGCCGGATGATCCGGCCACACGGGTGGAAAACCGGGCCGCCGAGGCGGCGGCCAACCCCTATCTTCACCTTGCCGCGCAGGTCTGGGCCGGGCTGGACGGTATCGACAACAAGCACTATCCGGGCCCGGCTGCCGACACGCCGTACAAGACGGATGCTGTAATGTTGCCGACCAATCTCATGGATGCGGTGGATGCGCTTGAGCACTCGCAACTGTTCCGCCAGCGCTTTGGCGAGAAGTTTGTCGACTACCTTGTCCATATCAAACGCGCCGAGATCGCCCGCTTCTTGTCAGAGGTGACAGACTGGGAGCATCGCGAGTATTTCGATATATTTTAAGTTTGGGATCTGAGCTGTTTTCCCGCTCGTGCAAATGCCGTGTTGGCTGCCGGCACGCCTGCATAGATAGCGGTCTGCATCAACACCTCGCGGATGGTCTCCTTCGATACACCGGCGCGCAACGCCGCTGCCAGATGCAGATCAAACTCCTCCCATCGTGACAGGGACGCGCAAATTGCCAGAACCAGCATGCGGCGTGTGGTTTCGTCAAGTCCCGGCCGGGTCCAGATTTCGCCCCAGGCACCGCGTGTGATCATGTCCTGAAATTCGGCGTTGAACTCGGTCCGGTTCCGAATCGACGCATCGACATAGTCGTCGCCAAGTGCCGCTCTGCGGCGCTTCATTCCGGAAGTGAATCGGTGGTCGCTCGGCAGCGTGTCGGTGCCCAGGAAGCCTGCAAGTGTGCGGGTAAAGTCATTGGGGCGCTCAGCGCTGGAAATATGCGCAGCATCCAGCACCACGTGTACGGCGCCTTTGATTTCCGCTGCCATCATTTCACCCCGCTCCGGCGGTGTCGACTGGTCGTGCCGGCCCGAAATGATCAGTGTCGGTGCTGTGATTTTTTTCAGATCATTGAACGTATCGGCTTGCTTGAGCATGGCCGAGCATCCCAGATAACCTGTCGGGCTCATCTGCTCCAGGACATTGCGGAAGTCGCTGACCGTGCCGGGATCGCTTTTGTGGAAGCTTTCCGTGAAGAACCGTCCCAGCACCATGTCGGAAATCGCGGCCATGCCGCCCTGGCGGATCATGTCCATGCGCTGATCCCACATCTCAGGCGGACGGAAGTGAGGCGATGTATCAGCCAGTGTGAGTGTGGTGAGCCTGCCGCCTTCATGGATGCCGAGCCATTGCCCGGTCAGCCCGCCCATGGAAAGCCCGCAGAAATGGAACTCGTCGAGACCGAGATGATCTGCGATGCCGATAACATCTGCACCTAACCTGTCCAGCGGGTACATGCCGTCCGGCACATCGGACGCACCATGGCCGCGCTGGTCATATCGCACCACACGGAAGCGGTGTTTCAGGGCATCGGCCTGTGCCTGCCACATCAGATGGTCACAGCCCAGCGAGTTGGAAAGTATGATGGCAGGAGCATCGACCGGGCCTTCGGTGCGGTAGAAAATGCGGCAATCATCACTTTGTGTCACAAACGGCATGGGCGGTTCCTCTGTTGGTGTGTTCCTGTCACATCGTAAAATACCCGGCGTGTCAAACCGTCAGACGGTATTCTTGGCTGGACGCACTGTCTTCATGGCGTTACGGCTGAAACGGACCATGGCGGCGCCCATGCAACTGTGGCAGCCGAAAGTGATTGGACTTCTGTTTATGGCAATACCCGGCAGTGCCCAGTCACCTCAAACGGACAATGTCACCACCGGCATAGTTTTGATGATTGGCGCTGTTGCCACGTTTACCGTCATAGACGCCTGTGCGAAATACCTGCTGGCATCTGCCGTGCCGCCGATGATGGTGGTGTTTGCGCGCTACAGTCTGTCATTGCTGTATGTGCTGGGCTTGATGTGGTGGACCGGCACACTGACCTTCAAGTCGCATCATCCCAGATTACAAGTGCTGCGCGGTGTTCTGCTTTTCGCTTCAACCCTGATGAATTTCATTGCCTTGCAGTATCTGCGGCTCGACCAGACATCAGCCATATTCTTCTCAAATCCCCTGTGGGTCTGCGCCCTGTCGCCGTTTTTGCTGGGTGAGCAGATCGGGCCACGCCGCTGGGCGGCGGTGGTCATCGGTTTTCTGGGCGTGTTGCTGATCGTCCGGCCCGGCGCTGACGGTTTTCACTGGGCGATGCTGTTGTCTGTGACAGTGGCGGTCATAACGTCGCTGTACCAGATCATAACCCGCAAGATCGGTGGCCGTGATCCGGCACTGGTGTCGTTGCTGCTGCCGTCAATGGTCGGCACTGCTCTTGCCATGCCGATGGGTATCGCTAACTAGCATGTGCCGGTCTGGGGGCTCGTTGTGCTGATGCTGTTGATGGGGATCGCCGGCGGTATCGGACATCACATGCTGATCAAGGCCCATACCATGGCGCCAGCGCCGACACTGGCGCCGTTTATCTACACGCAAATAGTCTGGATGATCATTGTCGGCTTTGTGGTGTTTGGCGATGTGCCGGACATTTACACACTGGTCGGCGCCAGTATTGTGGTGTCCAGCGGCCTGTATGTCTATTATCGCGAGCAGGCAACCAAGCGC
>JABDRA010000174.1 GCA_013041995.1 Anderseniella sp.
TTTCGACAGTTTGGCACCGTCTGCGCCATGGATCAGCGGAATGTGCGCCATGACCGGGACATCCCAGCCCATCGCCTTGTAAATCTGGCTCTGTCGGGCGGCATTGGTCAGATGATCGACACCGCGCACAATGTGGGTAACGCCCATATCGTGATCATCCACGACGACAGACAGATTATAGGTGGGATTGCCGTCGGAGCGCAGGATGATCAGGTCATCAAGCTGGTCATTGGCATAGGTGACGTCGCCCTGCACCTGGTCAGCAATGATGGTTTCACCGTCCTGCGGAGACTTGAAGCGGACCACCGGTTTGATGTCTTCCGGCGCGTCGCTGGCTGGCCGGTCGCGCCAGCGCCCGTCATAGCGCGGCGGACGGCCTTCCGCATTGGCCAGTTCGCGCATGGCGGTGAGTTCTTCCGGCGAGCAATAACAGTGATAGGCATGGCCGGCGTCCAGCAATTGCTGCACCACCTCGCGGTGGCGATCGACGCGCGAATATTGTGAAACCGCGTCGCCGTCCCAGTCGAGGCCCAACCAGGTCAGGCCGTCCTTGATGGCCTGAATGGCGTCTTCGGTTGACCGTTCCCGGTCGGTATCTTCGATCCTGAGCAGCATCTTGCCGCCGTTTGCGCGGGCAAACAGCCAGTTGAACAGGGCCGTCCGGGCTCCGCCGATGTGCAGATAACCGGTAGGTGATGGGGCAAATCTCGTCACGACAGGCGCGGTCATGGCCAGTCTCCAAATAGTCCGTATGGTGAGTTGAGGCTTTCAATTAGCGTTAAGGCCCGTTTAGCATAGGGAATTGGAGTTTGTAAGGCCCGACAACGGGCCCTGGGGCGATTAGGTTCATGGACTGGTTTGCTGCACATGCCGGCCGGGCACTGTCTACCCGAAAGGGTGGGAGCAACGCCGATCCTGTCGGAATTGCCCCAACAGCAGACGCAATCTCCCTGCGCCGTCCGGCTGGCTGGGCGAAGCACCGACAACTGCAACAGGGCCGCACAATTGTGTGGGCACCGGTCAGTCTGGTTTGCGGCCTGACGGCCTACTTTTCCCTACCGGTAGAACCGGCTGTGACGGTCGGGTGGATCATGGCGCTGATCGCGGTCGTATTGCAGCTTGCTGCGCGTACGGGCAGGGTTGGTGTGCCGGGCGTGCTGGTGAGCTTTGCACTGGCAGGGTTCGTGCTGGGGCAGGCGGGAACAGTGACGACCGGCACGAAAGTTCTGCCCGGATCAACCGGCAAGGTTACAGTCAGCGGCTGGATCGATGAGTTGGGGCCGGCAACCGGCAAGCGGCGGCGAATGGTTGTGGCGATGGACACGATTGAGGAAGTCAAGCCGCAGTACCGGCCAGGCAAGGCCCGGTTGTCGGTTTCCTCGGATCATCTGGGGGCACACTCTCGCGGAGACTATGTGATCTTTCAGGCGTGGCTTTACCCGCCTTTGACGCCGGCCATGCCCGGCGGATGGAATTATGGCCGGGTGGGTTGGTTTGACGGCATTGGGGCAGGTGGCCGGGTGGCATCGGCACTCGCAAAGCCCGGCGCCAAGCCGGACCTGCAACGCTGGTCGGACGCGCTTGCGGACCTTAGGGCCGGGATCGCCGATCGCATTCGAGCGCATCTGCCGAAACGTGAAGCGGGTTTTGCCGTGGCGCTGATCACCGGTGAACGCAGTGGTCTCGACAAGGACATGCGCGAGGCGCTGCAACTATCCGGCCTGGCCCACATTCTGGCGATATCCGGCTTGCACATGAGCCTTGTTGCCGGCGGTGTGTTCTGGCTGGTGCGCGCGCTGCTGGCTTCATGGCCAATGCTGGCGCTCAACTACCCGGTCAAGAAACTTGCCGCGATTACAGCCTTGGGCGCAGCCGGTTTCTATCTGCTGATCTCGGGCCAGGCAATTGCAACGCAACGCGCTTTCATCATGCTGTCGGTGATGTTTCTGGCTGTCCTGCTGGGACGCTCGGCTATCTCCATGCGCAATCTGGCGGTTGCTGCTGTCATCGTATTGCTCATTGCGCCACAGGCTGTGCTGACGCCCAGCTTTCAGATGTCTTTCCTGGCCGTGATGGGCCTGATTGCCGGATATGAACTTCTGGGAGCATGGCAAACCAGGTTTCGTGCCGGGTTGTCCGCCAGACCGCTTTATCTAAGGGTGCTGATTTTCGTTTTGTTGATGCTGATCGGATTGTCGTCGACCACCATCATCGCCAGCGCCTTCACAACACTGCCCGCAGCGTTTCATTTCAACCGGTTTGCTGCCTGGTCATTGCCTGCCAACCTGCTGGCCATGCCGATCGTTACTTTCCTGGTGATGCCGGC
>JABDRA010000176.1 GCA_013041995.1 Anderseniella sp.
GCCGGTAAGGGTCGATATGCTTGTGCCCAAAATCCTCGAACCTTTCGAAACGGAAAGCGGCAAACAAACCATTCGCTATGAAATTGAGAATTTGACGCTGTTACCGCAGGAAGCCCAGACAATCGCGCTTGCCCTGCATGAACTGGCCAATAACGCGTCTCGACATGGGGCGTTGAATTCACCCGGCGGCAGCGTGGATCTGACCATAAAACTCGACAGTGCAGGCGGGTCAGACCGTGTGCTCAGGCTGAACTGGGTCGAGCGTGGCGGCCAGCAGCCGGTGTCGGCACCTGAGACTGGCGGGTTTGGATCTATCATGCTTGAACGACTGCTCGCCCGTCAGCATGGCGGCGAAAGCCGGTTTGACTGGGATCCGAAAGGACTGAAGTTTGAAGCAATACTGCCGCTTGCGAACCAGGAAGATGTGGAAACAGGCAAGAAATACTGAAAAAATTTACAGGAACCATTTGCTGCCCGCTGCGTTGTCAACCCATCAAGAAAAGAAGGAGAACCACAATGACAGCACAGGTGTTGAAGGCGAAACCGCATACCGAGAAACCAGCCACCGGCCTCAGCGACGCTGCTCGCAAAAAGGTGGCGGAGAGCCTCGGTGAGGTACTCGCCAATACCATGACTTTGCAGGTCAAGACGCAAGTGTATCACTGGAACGTGGTCGGTCCGGCCTTCTATAGCCTGCACAAGCTGACCGAAGAACATTACAATGACCTGTTTGGCGCGGCCGACGTGATTGCCGAACGCATCCGCGCACTTGGCCACATCACGCCGCTCAGCAACAAGGCGCTTACAGCCAAGACCGACATCGACGAGGAAACGTCGACCCGCTCGGCCGGCGAAATGGTCGAGCAGCTGATCGAGGACCATGAGCAACTGATCCGGGATGCCCGCATGGCGGCCAAGGAAGCTGGTGAAGCCGGCGACATGGTAACCGAGGACATGCTGATTGCCAGGCTGGCGTTCCATGAACAGGCAGTGTGGATGCTGCGCGCCATCGCCTCGTAGTTGCCCACACCCTGGACTAGACAGATGCCCAAGCCCGTGATGACCTCGGTCTCACGGGCTTTCCCGTTTTGCTGGAGTGGTCGGCGTGCGTGAACTTTTGAGTCATGGCATACGGTATGTAAGACATGTGTGGACCAGTTTCTGGTTTCTGCCGCTTGTGATGTCCCTCGCCGGCGGGCTTGCCGGTTACCTCTCCATATCCGTTGACGAAACCGGCTGGGCGCGGCAACTGGCGGATAAAAAACTGGTGCTCGCCATCACTGTTGATGGTGCGCGCAGCGTTATTTCCACAGTGGCCGGCGGTATCATTACCATGGCCTCGCTGGTGTTCTCGCTGACCTTTGTGGCCCTGACCTTGATGTCACAGCAGCTCGGCCCGCGACTGATCCAGATATTCGTGCGCGACCGTTTCGCCCAATTCACATTTGGCAGTTTTACCGGCTCGTTTCTCTTCTGCCTGTTCGTGCTCGCAGTGACCGGCACAGGGAAGAAGGGCGAATTCGTGCCGGTGTTTTCCACTTTACTGGTGATATTCGTGGCCATAGCCAGTTTTTGCATGATGATCTTGTACATCAACCATGTAGCCAACTCTATCCAGGCTGACACCCTCATCGCACGGCTGGGGCGGCAGTTGAGCGCTGCTATCGATGAGCTGTTTGTTGAAGCGAGAACTGGCCAGGGCAGTAAAGACGAGGATGAAAACGCATCTGATGAACTCAAAAAAGTGCGCCAGGAACTGCAGAAATCGAATCTGGAAATTGAGGCAGTAACAAGTGGTTACGTGGCTGCAATTGACACCGAGGCCCTGGTCGACATCTTGTGCAAACATGATCTGCGGGCTGCAACACTGGTAAGGCCGGGCCATTTTGTTACCCGTGGCCTAAGCCTCCTCAAGATCGACAACAAACTGACGGACAAGGATTTCGGGGCTTTTTGCAAAGAGGTGCAAGAAGCTTTCAACATCGAAAGCACCCGCAGCTTGTCAGAGGCTGGAGAATTCGAAGTCAATGCGCTGGTTGAAGTTGCGTTGCGTGCCTTGTCTCCGGGCATCAATGACAGCTACACCGCCAATGCCTGTATTGACCAGCTGGTGAGCGCGATTTCTTCGCTAGCCGAGGCCCCCCTGAAACCCCGGCTTGTAGCCGATGCCGACGGCCGTCCGCGGTTATTGCTCTACAGTCAGGGCTTTTCGCACTTCATCAATACATCATTTCACCCAATCCGCCACGCAGCGCGCGATAATCCGCTGGTCCTTTCAAGGCTGCTCAATGCATGCCGGGTCCTGCTGTCTTTACGGGACATCAGCGATCAGGACACAAAAGCTGTAAATCAACATCTGATTGCCCTGGAAGAGACGATTGAAAGCAACGTGTCGACAGGCGAAGATCGCGATCATCTGCTGGAGCGGCTTGGAGATCTGGAAGATGCGAAAAATGTCAAATGACATAGGAACCTTTTGTCCAAAGACACGTTAATGACCCGGAAACCGCAACCGGAGGACAGGTTATGACAACGTTGAAGACCAATGAAGCTCGTGCGGCGCAGGACAGCCGCATGACCACACGCGTCATGTTTATCGGTTCAGGGCTGGCTGTCGTGGCTCTTTTTGGCCTTTTGGCTTACTTTGCATAACAGGTCCGGGGGAGTACTTCCGGCGGCTGCCCGAGGCATGAGATCCAGCAACGACGGTTGAAACAAACCGATTAAACAGGCAAGGTTTCTGGTGACATACGGCATAAACAACACAGACGGTGGCAATATTTTTATGAGCAATCAGTCGAAAAAGCCCGGCGAGGACGATATAAATGTTGATCCCGTTGTGCCGGAGGCAATCGGTAAGCAGCTTAAGCGGATGTACAACGATGTTGCCGATGAACCAGTACCCGATCGCTTTTCTGCTCTGCTGGATCAGCTTGCCAAGCAGGAACAGGACAAGAAATAGTGACCGTTTCAGACGAGTTCCGCGAGGGATTGCTGGAGGCAATTCCCTCACTTAGGGCGTTTGGCTTTTCGCTGTGTGGCAATGCCACGCGAGCCGACGATCTGGTGCAGGAAACCATGGTCAAGGCCTGGGCCAAACATACATCCTTCCAGCCGGGCACCAACCAGCGGGCCTGGCTGTTCACGATATTGCGCAATGAATTCTATTCACAGATGCGCAAAAAGGGACGCGAGGTAGAAGATCCCGAAGGTCACTTCGAGGCCAGCCTGTCGGAGAAGGGCAGGCAAGAAAGCCATCTTGAGCTGCAGGACATGAAACGTGCTCTGGCGACATTACCTGACGACCAGCGCGAAGCAATCATTCTCGTAGGTGCTTCAGGCATGTCATACGAGGAGGCCGCAGAGATATGCGATGTCGCTGTTGGAACCATGAAGAGCCGGGTCAGCAGGGCGCGCAGCAAGCTGGAAGAACTGCTCGGTGAAACAGTCGCTGAGCTGGCGCAAGCAGCAGGATAAGGCACACCTTGGCTACTGGCATGAGACAATACGAATGTGAGAGATGCCCACTGAGAGGCGTCGAGATATTCCGTAAATTCACAAAGGAAGAATTGAACTTTGTGTCTGACTTCAAGTCAGGAGAGCTGGCGGCAGAGGCAGGCACCACCTTCCTGACGCAAGGCTCAAGCAGTGCCTATGTATATACTGTCCTGTCGGGTTGGGGGTACCGCTACAAGTATCTTGAAGACGGGCGCCGGCAGGTCCTGAATTTCGTGTTTCCCGGTGAACTGGTCGGATTGCAGGGCGCAGTGCTGAAAGAAATGGAGCATTCGGTTCAGGCCCTGTCAGACATGATCTTGTGCATTTTCGAACGCAAGAAGCTTTGGGAACTATATAAAAACTATCCCATGCTGGCCTATGATATTACCTGGCTGGCGGCGCGCGAAGAACAGATGCTGGAAGAACACCTGCTGACCGTCGGAAAACGTACCGCAAAGGAGCGGCTTGCCTATCTGGTGCTGCACATTTTTGAACGCGCCAAGAGCCTGGGCATGAACAAGGGCAAGTCCTTCGATGTGCCGCTGACCCAGCAACATGTTGCTGACACGCTGGGACTGTCACTGGTGCACACCAACAAGACCTTGCGTGTCCTTTATAATCAAGAGCTGATTTCCTGGAAGAAGAAAACGCTGACGATTCTGGATTATGACCGCTTGTGCGACATTGCCAAGTGGGAAGGCCTGGGCGCGCAGAAACGCCCGTTTATCTGAGCCAGCTCGCAGGCAGTCAAATCTCGTGTGAGATTTGGCCATAGCTCAGTATGGCGAACAGGCACGTTCCGCCGACAACATTGCCAACCAACACCGGAATGAAGAAGTCGGTGGCCATGGCCAACAGCGACAGATCTCCAACCAGCACCAGCAAAAATGCTTCGACGCTGCCGGCGACTATGTGAGTGAAGTTGCCGGCCGCGATCAAGTAGGTGATCAGGATTATCACCCAGAATTTGGCATTCTCTGCCGTTGGCATCATCCAAACGAGACTGGCAATCAGCCAACCGGAGAACACCCCTCGAATGAGCATTTCCCAGCGGTCATTCTCCATCATGTGATGACTGATGGAGAGCGCTCCGCGATAGACTTCCGGCGGGATGGCGCCGGGTGTTATCAGCAACAGGGCAAAGATGAAACACCCCACCATATTGGCAGTAAGGACAATTCCCCAGAGCCTTGCGGTGCGCATAATTGAAGCTCCGGTCGGGTTGAGCAGAACCGGCAGTACAGGGGTGATGGTGTTTTCGGTAAACAACTGCAACCGGGCCATGATGATGATCAGAAAACCAACCGTGTAGCCGAAGCTTTCAACCAGATGCCGCCATGGTGCGTCCGGAAGATAGGCATGCAGAATTGCCTCGCTCACCACCGAAAAGCCGATGGCAATGCCTGCCGCGAGACCCGAAACGGCCAGTGAAAAAGCCGGGCGGGACAGTTCTTCTTCACCTTCCCGCCGGATGATTTCATAAATTACCGGGGCCCGCAGAGCTTCCCGCTCGCGAGCTTCTTGCTCTTCGGCCTGATCGAGGTCGATTTCCTCGCTCGCAACCGGCTCCTTGCTCAAGCGGCTGTCCTCTTGCCGGCAGTCTGATCAAAGAACAGGGCTTGAGAGATTATACCCTTCACCATGTCGGCCCGGAATGGTTTTGTGATCAGGAACGCCGGCTCCGGTTTGTCACCTGTCAGAAGGCGTTCCGGGAACGCCGTAATGAAGATCACCGGCACATTGAAGGTTTTCAGTATGTCGTTGATGGCGTCAATACCAGAGCTGCCATCGGCCAGTTGTATATCCGCAAGAATGAGGCCCGGAGGGGTATCATTGGCCAGCTTCACTGCCTCGGTATGGGTGCGGGCAATGCCGGTAACGCCGTGACCCAGGTCAGTCACGAGCGTCTCGATATCCAGTGCAATCAGCGGTTCATCCTCGATGATCATCACATCGGTCTGAACTTGCTCAGCAATCTCCTTGCTGGCCCGGGTCAGCAAGTCAGACACCTCAGCGTCATCGGCTCCCAGGATAACAGCAGCTTCATCGATGCTGAAACCTTCGACCGATACGAGCAGAAATGCCTGCCGGGCACGAGGCGTGATTGCTTCGAGTTTGCGGCCTGCAGCCTTCTCCCAATGGTCGGATGGCAGTGTATCCGTGTTGATGCTCAAAGACGACCAGAGGCTGGAAATGACACGGTAACTTTCAACACGTGGATCAGCATCGGCATTGAAAATCGATGGATCAGCAATCAGTGTTTCCAGCATGGCAGCCACATAGGCATCGCCGCTCGCCTGTGAGCCGGTCAGCGCCCGCGCATAGCGGCGCAACAGCGGCAGTTGAGGACCCACGAGGTTGGCAATAGTCATTTCCATATTTCTCCTGAACAGGCAGTTTGATCAGATTGCCTTGCTTCGACTTTTTACTATGATCATTACTGTTTTGACGCAATACCAATTGGTGATTGTGACCGCGTTGGGCAGTATATCCGCCCAGCAGGCAACTTGTTTGATGACCAGCGCGAAAAAACCGCACACCAGCCAGTTCACGGTTTCCCATGCTTTTGCGGTATCGGTCCCGACGACCCGATCAACAGGTTCCCTGAATTCGTCCATGCAATCACTGCCTTGCAATACCTCAAATGTTTGAATGTGGCAGATGCAAAAAGGTTCCATCAAAAACAAAAAATTATTTTCCACGCAGGCTGCCCAGTACATCCGACTTGAGCTTGTCGAGTGCCCGTTTCAATTCCTCGCCATTGGATCGTGACCGTGCAGCGTTTATATCTGCGACCCGATCCAGCAATTGTGCCATACTGCCGGTGTCGTTGTATGCCATTGACCAGCCTGCGAACGAGCGCCCGGATGTCGGTCCTTCCACCAGCACAGTGAGGTTCGAATGACGTTTATCAGCGGAGATGATATCGAGCAGACGACGAACTGCGGATTCATCGCCCTCCAGAATCTGCGCGAAACTGGTTCCGTCAAAAACAAGCACGCCGCTGATGTCAGCGAGTGCGTTGTTCATCTGTGACTGTTCTGCAATATCGCGCGCCTTCGCG
Source organism: Anderseniella sp. (assembly GCA_013041995.1). GTDB lineage: Bacteria > Pseudomonadota > Alphaproteobacteria > Rhizobiales > Aestuariivirgaceae > Anderseniella. Next base: position 6,563 of record JABDRA010000176.1, read on the forward strand.
CTGGTCATAGTTGGTGAAGCGGCGCTCATATAAATGAGTTCGAACATACCAGTGCCATCCTGATAGCTTAAGTTTTGTGAGAGCCCTCTCGCGGCAGACATTAGCGGTGCCGTGCTGAAACCATTGCGTCAAATGACATAGGCCACAGAAGAAAAACGCAGCCAAAACTGCTAAAGCACTTTGTGTGTGCCAGTATTTTTGATTTTTTTGGTATTAACATCAGGGACTGAGTCAAGTAATTCATTTGCTTCTTCCGCATCACTCGTTTTGACCGCCTCCGCGGTAGCGTCAACATCCACATCCGCGGGCAGCAACGCCAGCTCAAACATGATTGGGAAATGATCGGAGCCGACATACGGAAGGCGGTGCAGTGACTTTACGGTAAATGCGGGATCGTGAAACAGGTGATCCAGCGGCCAACGCAGGACCGGAATGCTCGCGTGAAACGTATTGTACATGCCGCGGCCGATGCGCGGGTCCAGCAAGCCGCTGATGCGACGAAACCTGCGCGTTGTGTGTGACCACGCGACATCATTGAGATCACCCGTTATGATCGTCGGTAACGGTTCCTGCGCTGCGATCAGGCCGGCCAGGACAATCTCTGCATCGCGCTCGACCGAACCTTCATGCGGCATGGGTGGTTCTGGGTGCACGGCGATAAACTGCATCTTACGCCCCGTGGATAGCCGGCAGGTCGTAACCAGGGATGGAACGCCCTGCCGCACAAGGTAATTGACACAGTCTTCGTCGATTTTCAGTTTTGAGTAGAGTGCGATCCCGTACTTGTTATCCAGCGGTACTTCAACCTTGTACGGGAATTGATCGGTTACTTCCCTGAGCGCGGCAATCCAGCTTTCGTCAACCTCCATCACCACAACAATGTCCGGCTGATGCTGCTCTATCTGGTCGACCAGCAATTCGTATCTGGTGTTGGTTTGCAGAACATTGCTGACGAGTACCTTCAACGTGCTCCCAGTAGCTGAGGCGCCACTATCGGCTGACTGCTTCGGCCAAAGCCTGGTGTAAGGCAAGATGTGGCGCAGTTGCTGGGCGGTTATCAGCGTCGCCAACACGATACCCGCAGCGATTGTCCAGTTCCAAGTATCGCTGGTAAGGAGAAGTGCCGAAGCAGCTGCGATGCTCGTGAGCGCAATCTGGACACGCGGAAAATCGCAGGCCCGTGCCCAACCTGCCGGTAGTCTGACAGTGGCTGCCGCCGACATGACTGCCGCCAGCGCCAACAGTGCCCACGATGTCCATGTGACGAACTCGGTCATCCTGCGAGTCTTTGATCGGTTTCCCGGAAAGCGGAATGCCCGGGAGACTGGTTAGATGCGACCCATAAGCACCAAAATAAGGACAATAACAAGAATCAGGCCGATACCACCTGAAGGTGCTGCCCCCCACGACTTGCTGTATCCCCAGCGAGGCAGGGCTCCGATCAGTAAGAGTACTAAAATGACGAGGAGAATGGTGCCAAGCATGGTGGAAACTCCGGGGGTTGGAAGTGGCTTTACGCCGGCAAGGTTTGTATTGCCTGCCCTGCATAAATGCGCAGATAAACTATTGGTTCCGCTCGCGCCGGATGAAGTGTCCACGCTACTGGCTGAACGTGTACTGATCAAGAATTGGTGAACTGGCGTTCGCCAGAAAATCGGAACCAAATTCGACACATGGAAGTTTCCTAGTCATGGCTGCCGCAGACGCAGCTTTGAATTGTTCGACCAAACAGGAGACATATTATGAAATGCATTATGACCATTACGATAGTCGCATTTTCCACCGCACTGTTTGCATCAGCTGCAAACGCCGATACCGTTGATGCCAACAACCCGAACGTGACCAATGAGCGTGTCGATGCGGACGGTGAACGTGACATTCAGAGCCGCTTCGACAAGTGTAGCGAGTTGCAGGGTTCGCTCCCGACAAATGCAACAGAAGACCAGCTTGGTGCCTTCGATACCCAATGTGCAGAATTCGGGACCGCAACCGGCCAGCTGTCCCTGCCGCAGAACGCTACTGAACAGCAGATCAAGCAGTAGATATCTCAACCATCGCATAACTTGACAATGGCAGCGGTGCATCGGCATCGCTGCCATTGTCCTATGGCAATTTTCAATACAGGGAACATGATATGAAACAAGGGCCATCAGGATTTGTTGCCGGCCTGATCATCGCGGCTGTCGTTCTGGTTGCGGCAACAATTCTTTACATGGGTTAGAGGCGATGTGAAGGACCGGGCAGCTTTGCAGAGTTTTCCAAGCTGAACTAAACACCCTTAAGCGCCAGAGGCGTGGTTTTTGCTGCTGATCACCACAAGGATCCAATTGTCATCCGCCGGCCTTGCTTCAAGCAACCGGCCTGTCTCCCGTCGGCGTGTCGGCCTGGGGTTCCTCAATATCAGAGCCGGACAGAAACTCGCTCAGTGATGCGAGGTCATCGAATTGATCAGCGAACGCCTTGAGCATGATCAGCA
>JABDRA010000198.1 GCA_013041995.1 Anderseniella sp.
GCCGGGCCTGTCGCGTGCTTGGTCAGCATCGCACTACACAGCGCCACGTGCCCAGGGGCAGAGAAGATGAAGAGCGTCTTGTCGCCGATATGATCGAACTGGCCCGGCAGTATGGTCGATATGGCTATCCATGACGCATTGCAAGGGTCTATCCGCTCTGCCATCCTCATCAAAGTAGAGAGTTTGATGTCTGGGGATTTCAGGTGAAGATTGTCGCCGCGATTGGCATCGGTCTAATGCTCCTGGCGACCGCGGTCGTACTTGCGTTTGTGCTGATGGGCCCTGAGCGCGTCTGGCGCCTGTTCGGCGAGCCGGATCTCGGGCCGGTGTCCTTTGAGCAGTTGGAACGGCGCACGTCGCCGAATGATGCACTTGCTTGCCCTGAGGACGTTTGTAAAGCGCCGGCGGATATCAAGGCAATGCTCTACCCGGCGGCCGCCCGCGAACTCAGGATCGCCTTCGCGAAAGTGATTGCCTCTGAACCCCGGGTGACAACGGTTGACAGCAACGCGGCCATGTTGACAGATCGTTATATACAGCGCACCGGGCGGCTCGGGTTTCCCGATACGATCGTCGTGAAATTCTTTGATCGCCCGGACGGCCAATCCACGCTGGCGATCTATTCGCGCTCTCAGCTCGGTGAAAGTGACCTTGGCGCAAACAAGGCCCGTATTGAGCGCTGGCTGTCCAAACTGGCGGAACAGGTTCAACCTGTAGAGTAGGTGATCACGTCAAAGACACGGGCGTTTCCTGATCCGGAAGGATTTGCAGGGCGGGCCTCACGATCCGCCTGGTGTCACTGGCTCTGTGCATCGGTCTTCTGCGACCAGTCCTTGTAGCTGAGATAAAGCTTCAATATCTCTTCTGGAGAGTATTGTTTTTTTGAAGTCGCCTGGACCAGTTTCACAAAGGCTGCAAATTCCGAGTTTTTCTTGATTCTTGATTGCAACCTTGGGGCAACGGTCTGACGCGACGCAACTGCGCGGCGGATGATGTTGGTTGCCGGCTCATATTGCTGCCAGCCCTTGACCTCTCCGGTCAGGTCAAGCTTTTGCCATACATCCTTGCGTGATGCCTGCGAGAGTTGGTCGAGTTTGCCGATGAATGTCCTGATAAATTTGGTGACATTTGCGTAGCGCAGGGTTTTGTCTTTCCAGTTGTAAACCGCAAGCACGGCAGCCATTCTGGCGGTTTCGACAGATTTGCCAGGGGGCACCAGGTTTGGATAATCCTCGGCAGTCAACGGATCTGGAAAATAGGTCCGCAGTACTGTCTTGTTCATCGGTACCGGTAGAAAGTGCAAGTCGGAATTCACCTTGACCTTGCGCAACTTCGATGACGGTTTGCGCGTCACCACGACCATGGCGGCTGCTCTTCCGTCACGGACCTGTTGAACGCCCTCTTCGAACTCGACATGGATGATCTTGACCTTCAGGCGGAGATCGCGGATTAGCGTCAATGCGCTCATCTCGTTGCCGCTGCCCGGCCGTCCGACAATAACGGTTTGTCCGTTCAGTTGTCTGATGTCGGTGTATTTTGTATTGGCCAGAACATGCAGCTGTTCGTCATAGAGTTTGGTGACGTATTTGAGCCTGTTCCGGGCACCGGGCAATATGCCGCGCTGCTCCATGTGCCGCATAACGTCGGAATGTACCATGCCGACATCGATGCCTTTCAGGTAAAGCATGTCTTCGATGTTCTGCAGCGACCCGTAACCGATGATCGGCAATACGCGCAGCTCGCTTTTGACATCAAGAACACTGGCCAGATCGCTGGCAAGTTGCTGGTAGGTATTGGAAACGCCATCGACACCGCCTGTGATGACGGTCACGGTACCTGCATTTGCCTTTTGGCGAATGGCGTTTTCCGACTGGTTTTGCGCAGCGGCGGGCCCGGAGCCCAGCGGCGCGAGCGCGATTATCCAGAGAGCCGCCAGTAGCAGGATTTAGGGTTTGAGTTTCGGGAATATGGGGATTTGAACGTAAAGCATTGGGGACCTTTGCAATGCAGGCGCTGCATCATCGTGCCCCCCAGTAAAATTTCTCAGCGTGCGCCTTTTGGATGTGTTGACTAACAAAAACTCAACTTGAAGTTGAATTAACGTAACGGAATATGATTGATTCGGGTTTCCTCAACAACAGATTTCGTGTCGAGCTGCCCGTCACGTTATTACTGGCTCGGCGCACTATTCTTGTGTGACCACTCCTTGAAACTGAGATAAAGTCTCTGGAGTTCCTCCGGAGAGTAATCCTTGTTCGAAGTTGCCCTGACCAGTTTCACAAACGCGGCAAACTCCGGGTTTTTCCTGATCCTCGACTGAAGCCTTGGAGCCACATGCTGGTGCGATCCGTCATCGATGCCAGGCTCCTCACCTAGGTCATTTTTGACTACGAACACTTTGGCCAGGTGCAGGTAGGTGTTGGAGTTTCTGTCAGCGTTGCCGGTGATGGTTGTTACGGTGCCGGCATTTACATCCTGGTAGGCAAAATTTTCCGGCTGGTCTTGCGCCCCGGTAGGTCCTGCGCTCACAGCTGTGGGCACAATCAAACAGAAACCCGCCAGAAGCAGGAAACAGCACTTGGGAATTGGGGAAATCTTGGGATTAGGCATTGGCGATCTTTTCGATGGCGGAATCAACATCAGGTTGCCCCCCAGTGAAATGTCTTCCAAATGCGTCCTTCTGGTAAGTGAACTAACAGCAAGCGCAACTTAACATTGAGCTTAAGTGGCGGAATATGTCAGACCCAGTTGCCAGCAGCAACAGTTTTTGTGCTGAATGGAACGAAAGGTCTCAATTTTGGATGGTAGACAAACTCTTCGCGACATCCCGATGCGCAGGCCACAACGGGTGGCACCGGTCCTGCGCGACACGAAAAACGCTCCCGGCGTTTCCAGACAGTTCAGGGCTGCGGGCTGGTATCTGCAGATATTGTGGTCTGATGCGGATCGTAGATGTTGTGGCGGTAATCCGGGTTGCCGGTGAACTGAACGCCTACTTCTGTGCCGTCAATCCAGCGCAGCTTGCAGGGCAGCGCAACATTCTCGCCCGTGATCAGGATTTTGAACGTCTGGGGCATGTATCTGAGCGGCACAGAGGACAGCCGCGCGCCCGTCAAACTCATGTCTTTCAGTTCACAGAACACACGACATCCATTGTCGCCTATCAACAGGCTGACAGGACGGCCGACTTCGTAGCGCGGGTGGCGATTTCGTCTGTTGTTCATAGCAGGTTTATACAGGCTGCTTATGGTGCAAGTGAATTGGAATCTGTTCATTCGGCTAACGAATGGTTGCCGAGCCGGTGGACTTTGACCGCATCCCTGCTGCCGAACTTCAGCCTGGCGCAAAATCAATCGATCCAGGGCGTTCGGAGAGCCGCGATCCACAATACTCATCCTTGACGGACCAATTCTCGATTTTTGACAATTGCAGTTTCAGAGACCGGTGCAGGTTTCCGCGTGACGGAAGTTGCAGACATATCTGTTTGCTCCAAGCTTTCGTGACGTAATATATTATGCGAATTGTGTGAAGGCAGCATGCGATTTTCCGTGACAGTCACCAGATTAGACGAAGTGGTACACAAATCTGCGCAGGATGAGTACCTGGCGACCAGTATTCATATTGATGAGGATGGTGCAATCAAGATTGCCACAGAGACCGGCAACAAGCACTTCGGTGCCGGAACGTGGGCTAACGTGAACATCAAAAGAAGGCCGGCGGGGTGATTGAATGCCAGGCGGCATCACAGCTCATCTTGTGAATCAACCCCATCTAACCTGATGCAGGATATGTATGGCGGCAAGGTGTCTGCATTTCCTCCCCGCTGATAACGCAATGGTTGTCATGGAGCTGTGAGGTAAGCAGAATTATTAACCTCGAAATCAAGCTGTTGTGAACCCTGCCCGGCACTTATATAAAATGCCGGCTCATGGAACAGTTGCTCGTAATACTCGCTGTCTTGGTCATCGCTGCCGTCGCCTTGTATTGTGTGCGGTTGCTGGATCGTGCCTGGTCCGTCATGACAAAGCGCCGCGCGCGGCGTCCTGCCGACACCCATGAGGAAGTAAAACTGCCAGGACGCCGAAAAGGCAAATGACGGCGTCATTCGTTTGACGGCCACGTCGTTTCACCATCTGGAGTCTTGATGGGGTAAATGCCTCTTGTCCATCAATTCATCCACCCGGCTTGGCACGGTTGCATTGCAGATTTACATCTGCGTCCTACATGCGGGAGTTCGCAAAAATTCTTGCAGACTCTTGGACGGGACCATAGCTTTCACTGCAGAAAACGAAATGGCGAGATTCCACCTGTCGCCCCGGTGATTTCAGCGCCGGCGAGGGCCCGCCCCACCGAAACACTACCTTTACCAAGATCGGCTAATGTTTCTTAACAACGTGTAATCTATCCGTGTTGGGCCTATATAGACAACGTGTAATCTATCCGTGTTGGGCCTATATAGAAAACAGCGAAACGACGAGACTGGGGTGCGAATTATGATTGATACGAAAACACTGGATAGCGAAATCGAGAAAACGCAGACCATCATCAAGGACATGCGCTCCAAGATGGATGTCAGCAGTGAAATGATCGAACAGATCGCCGAGACCGACACGCTCGGAGATGTCGATTTCGATATTGAGAACGCCCGCATCCAGGATGTTTTGCAACAGCAAAAGACCATGGAGGCGAATATCGCCGACATGATCATTGGCCTGGAAGACATCACCAACTCGTTCGGTGACGAATTCAAGAACATGCAGGAATACACCGTCGGTGAAAGACTGATCGGGTTCTTTTCCAAGAACAAGGCCCAGTCGGTGCGCAATGAACGGGTTCGGACCACCTCGCTGGCCGGTAACCTGCAGGACCTTTTGGCCAAGTCCAACATCATTGTCAGCATCCTCAAGGATCAGAAAACTGTTCTTGAACAACGCTACACCACGTCGGAAGCAAGCCTGCGCAAGGTGATCGACCGCCGCAAGGCCGTGACCGATGACCTTCAGGCCACTCAGAAACTTATCGAGAGCCTGAACCCGGCGCTGATGGATCTGGAAAACAAGATCGCTGCCTCCACGGATCAGTCCGCGCGCACCAAGCTTGAGGGCGAACGCTCGAAACTTGCCACTGAATACAACCAGGCCCAGGCGCGCGAGCAGGAACTGCTGGCCGGTTCACAGACCCTGGAACGCTACACCTCCATGTTCCAGACTTTTGTCGACAGTCTTAACAACCAGATGGCGGCCCAGTCCACCCTGATCAACAAGCTGAACATCGACACCGAACAGCGCGTGGTGCTCTACAAGTCGCTGGAAGATTCGCTCAAGACAGCTTCCCAGCAGGAGGTTGCCCACAAGATCAACACGCTGGGGTCCAAGGTGGACACCGCGGCAGAACAAACCATGGCCGGGATCGGAGCGGCGGCCCAGTCGCACATTGCCGACCTGCTGGAACTGCATGAAAAGAACATGGTGTCGTCGCAGGAAATCCAGCGCCGCAAGAAACTGGCTGATGATGCCTTTGCCCGGCGCTTCGGCACGGTTCTGGAACAACATGAAGCATCCAGGTACGTGTCCCAGTAGGTGCCCAGTCAGGGAACACGGCCAGTCATGACGGGACTTTCCCCAGAAATCTCGAACTATTTCGATGCCTTCGAGAGCGCCTTTAAAGGTCTTGAAGCCATTGCCGAGACCGAGGGAGATGAACGCCGGCGCCACAATTTTCTGTACCAGGCCATCGAGGCGCCGATCACGCGCCTGCGTCATTCCTTTGCCTGCTGGAAACTGAAATGCCGGTTTGCCGATCAGTTCAGCATTGATCGCAGCGAAAGTGGTTTCCCGCTGTTCAAGAACGTGCTGGAACTTGAAGCCGACATGAACCGCGTCAACGAGCATCTGCTCGATCTGCCCACAACAGAACAGACCCGGGCTGAAATGCTCGAACTGATGCTGAAATTCAGGCAGCACCCCGGCGACCTGCAGAAAGTCATGGCCAGGCGTTTGTACTACGAAGCCCTTGACGCAGCACCGGCCTTTACCACCTTCACCAAGCCCACGACATTGCGGGTATCGGTCAATCCGCGCTCTGAGCGCACCTACTACGTGGTCACCTGGTCGGTCTATGACGGTACGGAAAACCTGCCACTGGTGTATGTTGCGGTCATCGAGGATTCATCGGAAGACGCGCCGCGGCCACGCAGGAACACACCGCACGGGTTTCCCAAGGGCTGGATTGATGAGATGGCCATGAACGGCTTGCCCAATTTCTCGCTGCGCGGTGAGTTCAAGGACTTTGTTGCAGGCCATTCGGCCTACAGTCTCAGCCTGACGACAATCGCCAAGTCGATTGATGAAACATTCCCGACCCTGCACCCGAAACAGTTGCGCCGGTTTGTACTGGGGCCGTTTTATGCCGGCGGCCTGACCGATCACAACAAGAAGGTCCAATCGGTGCTCGACAGTGTCAGTTTGCCGTCCGACAACTGGCTGTTCACCTGGACCATGCAGGAGCTTTATTCCAAACATGAGGTGCGCTCGAAAAGCGGCATCTGGGGGTCGAGCCCGGCCCGGGAAATCTATCACGTCAACACCGACGATCTGGATTGTGTCGCGCAGGGCGTCAGTGCGCTGGAACGCTACGCGATGATCCCGCACACTGCCTATCAGTCGATGTATGCCAAGAACCTGACCAATGAAATTTTCAACGGCCATCGTTGCTATATCGCCAGTGGTGACCACATTCTGAAGCACGTTTAGCTGACCCACTTTTAGACGGACAAAACATGGATATCGGACTGACAACTCTGTTGGAAAAAGACATCGCCAAACACATCCCCACGGTGCAGGCCATGCTGGAGCGCACCGCAGTAATTGTGAGCGATGCGGATAACAAGTCAGCAACCGAACTGGCCGGCACGCGCCGCCGGTTTGTCTCCACGGTATCGGGAGGTGACCGCCGCAAGACAGCCGAAGTCCGGATTATGGAAACCATTTCCGGCATAACGCCGGACGATACCATGCTGTCGCCGGCCCAGCATTCCCTCGCCTATCGGCTGCGCCGGGCCATGGCCGTAGGCCTGGCGGTCGGCGATGTGTTTGCCCAACATACCGAACTTGAGACACTTGCCGCCGACAACCGTTCCTCGCCACTGTCCGGCGATCGCGCCACGCAGTTTCACAAACTGATGGCGGCGTCGGCTTTTGTATCTCTGTTCTGTGTCGCCAATTACCTGAACCAGACCCTCGATGGCCAGGACAACAGCACAACATCTGTTGCGGAGCCGAACCCTGATCTGGACACGGTGCACGAAGCCTACAAGGCGTTTCTACATGGTCTGGACAAATCGATTGCCGGGTCACCGGACGATGCCCAGTTACTGGCCAGGGCCCGGGAGTTTGCCCGCCTGACAAGTGATGCGCTGTTATCGCGCCAGCGCCGGTTTGCTGAACTGGCTGCATTTGAGGCCATGCATATCCGCCTCGATGCCGACAACTTTGAACTGAACGGGCTCGATG
>JABDRA010000199.1 GCA_013041995.1 Anderseniella sp.
GTCCAACGGAATAAAGGGGCCAGCTAGTTTCAATGTGGATTTCAGCGGCAGTGAAGCTGCCATAAGCGACCGCCAGGATTGCTCAAAGCTGTAGTTTGTCCAGGAAACGCGGCGCATGCGGACGGCAGTGCTGAACGCACTTGAGGCGCGTTGCGGGTGTTGTTAGAAATATTTGTTCCCTAAACGTTCTTGACGGCATTGCTTGTGTCTGTATGCTGATCGAGAGTCAATAAGGGGCACCACCCATGGTATCGCGTGTCGCGACAGTTGCGTTCAAGGGCATCGAGGCGGTGCCGGTCGATGTGCAGGTGCACATGGCGTCCGGCATGGTGGCGTTTTCCATTGTCGGGCTCGGTGACAAGGCGGTTGCCGAAAGCAAGGAACGGGTGCGCGCCGCCCTGTCTGCCATCGGGCTTGCCATGCCGGCCAAGCGCATCACCGTCAACCTGGCCCCGGCGGACCTGCCCAAGGAGGGCAGTCATTTTGACCTGCCCATTGCCATTGCGCTGATGGCGGCCATGGGGCTTTTACCGGCAGACTTCATCAGCCGCTATGTGGTGTTAGGGGAGCTGTCGCTGGACGGTTCGGTAGAACCGGTGTCCGGCGCACTGCCGGCGGCAATGGCGGCCAATGGGCGCGATCTCGGGCTGATCTGTCCTGAAGCCTGCGGGCCGGAAGCGGCCTGGGCGTCTGACGACATGGACATACTGGCCGTCAACTCACTGGTCCAGGTACTCAATCACATGAAGGGCACGCAAGTTTTGACCAGGCCAAAACCGGGCGTGGCAGAAACCCGCGGTGATCTGGCGGATTTCCGGGACGTGAAAGGCCAGGAGACCGCAAAGCGTGCGCTGGAAGTGGCCGCGGCCGGTGGTCATCACATGCTAATGGTGTGACCAATTAAACAAGTTATTCCACGATCAGAATCCTTGCTTTGTCAGCAATAGTATCTTTCGAACTCAGATTATTCTGCGCATGAGCAGACTCATGGAAATGAGGTATGAACTATACCGCTTCCAACGTCAGTTTTGGTCTGGTTTCGAGGGTATTCCAGACGTTTTTGACAAAAGCGTCCGTAGTTGGGGGTGCTTCGGACGTTCTTGGGCTTGGTTCAAAACGGGGATTTATGACCCAACTCGGACTTTCACGGCAATTGCGTCACGGCATGACAATGTCCCCCAAGCTGACATTCGATCACAGAGCGTCGATCCTGAAAGCCGCCATTCACAAAGTCTCGCAAAAGGCTAGACTTCCAGTAACGCTTCGGAAATGATGCCCCGGAGACTTCATTCATACGGTCGTCAGGCTTGCCCCGCTCAGTCAGTGCGGTTCAGTTGGCTGGAACGCCTTATCAGACATGAGCGCACACCTTTCTCAACCACCATTTCACGAGGAAGTATCACATGAAAGCCCAACGACACTTGGTAGCACTTCCTGTGTTGCTGACCGCATTTGCCGTGCACGCGATAGCCCAACCTTCATTCGACTGCTCAAAGGTCAAAACGGGAAGCACGGAGGCCTTGATCTGCGGTGACATGGAATTGTCGAAGATGGATCGTGAGGTTGATCGCCTGTACCGCAAGATAAGGGAGCAAACAGCCGAGGAGGACTTCAAGACCATCCGTGCTTATCAGCGCGGCTGGATCAACGGCCGCAACGAAAGCTGGAAGGAAGACAATCCGCGGCAATATGTGCTCAGTTCATATCGGGAACGCATTGCGGTTCTCAGCGTGCAGGCCGGCGAAGTCGAGGTGCCCGATCCCGTCTCCTACAATTGTACGGGCGGCGAGTTCGAACACCTTACGGCGGTCTTCTACGATACCACGCCTCCCGTCGGCGTCTTCACGCGAACACCGGGTGGCGACTGGCCTCAATACATTGCCAATGGTTGGGATGATGAAGGTGCGATCCACTACAACATAGGCGGACTGGATTTTGTCGACCGCGACGGCAAGGCAAAACTCAATTGGGCTGGAACGCTGATGGAATGCAATCGGGCTACCGCTGAATAGTTCTCGAGCGACCTTTCTGAAATGCCCTGGCAACGAGCAAGACGCCTACGGCTGGAAGTGGCAGACACTGTTGAAAAACTCGAAAATCGCGGAGTCTTATATTTTCGCTATCAGAGCGAAATATTGAAAACCGCTGCTAAAATTGCTCGTCCTGATTCACAGGCGCTTCAAGGTCGCGATATTGGAAAATTAGCTACCCCTTCGGCCAGGTTCAACAGACCGGTTTTGTGTTTGATGATCTTGTCGGTAGTATTCAACATTGTGATTTTCCTTATTTGACGGTTTGGTTCGCACCACCATCAAAACGGATAACCACATTCTCGCAAGAGATGCACCGATGCCAATCCACACCCGTGGAAAGGCAGCGGTGTCAGATTAAGTCGAGTCTTCTACAGGCAAGCGGAAGCCCGAGGCATGATGTTGGCTTTTCAACGGATTTAATCCGCTCTGTCCTCAATAACAAACGTTTAGCCGCCTCTTCTATACGCCAAGACGTAGACGTCAGTGCCAATTACCGCTGCATTAAAAACATCAACAACATCCTCATTCAGCATTCGAATGCAGCCAGATGATTGTGTCTTACCAATGCTGGTCGGCGCATTAGTGCCATGGATACGGTATAGTGTGTCCTTCCCGTTCTTATACAGATACAAGGCGCGTGCACCGAGTGGGTTTTCAGGACCTCCCGGCATGCCATTGGCATACTTCGCAAGCTTTTTGCTGCGAGCAATCATTTCCCTTGGCGGGGTCCATTTCGGCCACATCACCTTGCGCATTATCTTCGCTTGACCAGACCAGCCAAATCCTTGCTTTCCGACCGAAACACCAAAACGCATAGCCCGACCAGGATCAAGTTTCACATAGAGAAAGCGATTATGGGTGTCCACAACAATGGCGCCTGGATCAAGGTTATTTGCATACGGAACCACCTGTCGCATGTATTTATTGGGGATAACGCCAGGACCAATAGGATCTATCGGATAGGGATCATCTGGTGTCGCGTAGAAACTTTGGCCCGCAGGGCGTGCAATAATTGAAGGGGCAAACAGCGTGGTTGCAACAGCGCCAATCCCCGTACCAATCAATGTACGACGGTTCAACATCGAAACTCATACTCCTGACCAGCCCCGTTTGATTGGTCCGGTTTGAATGTTAGTTCATGGGTGGCCTTTGCTGCAATGGGATGGTGGCTTCAGGCGCTGGAGGCCGGTATCCAAGGGAACTGTGGGGCCGTTTGGTGTTGTAATGATGCCGCCATTGCTCGATGACGATCTGGGCTTCCTTTAGGCTGTAGAAGATCTCTCCGTTGAGCAGTTCGTCCCTGAACCTGGCGTTGAAGCTCTCCACATATCCATTCTCCCAGGGTGATCCCGGTTCAATGTATGCCGTTTGTGCACCGACAGCTGCGATCCAGTTGCGAACCGCTTCAGCAATGAACTCAGGGCCGTTATCTGAGCGGATGTAAGCGGGAACACCTCGCAGGATAAACAGGTCGGTGAGGACATCGATCACATCAACAGAGTTGAGCTTGCGTTTGACGCGGATGGCCAGACATTCCCGGCCAAACTCATCCAGCACATTCAAGGTTCGAAACGCCCGTCCATCATCAGTTCGATGATGCACGAAGTCGTAGCTCCACACGTGGTTCACGTATTCTGCTCGCAACCGGATGCAGGACCCGTCATTGAGCCACAGACGGCTCTTCTTCGGTTGTTTTGCCGGGACCTTCAGCCCCTCACGATGCCATAGGCGTTCAATCCGCTTGTCATTCACCTGCCAGCCCGCATCACGCAACAGGGCCGCAACACGGCGGTAGCCATATCGACCATACTGCCGGGCCAGTTCGATCATATCGGCGACAAGACGCTCTTCATCTTCTCTGCCCCTGGGCACGTGGCGCTGTGTAGTGCGATGCTGACCAAGCACGCGACAGGCCCGGC
>JABDRA010000200.1 GCA_013041995.1 Anderseniella sp.
GACCTGGAAACCTCCAGCGACTATGGCGCGCGGCGTGCAGCGATCCTCGCGTTCAATGCCGGAAAGGGTGTTATTCGGAAGGGTATCGCCCTGACCCCGGTCAAGTTCGGCATCTCGTTCACCGCCACCTGGTACAATCAGGCAGGAGCCCTGGTTCATGTCTATACTGACGGGTCGGTTCATCTGAACCATGGCGGCACCGAAATGGGGCAGGGCCTGAACACCAAGGTTGCGCAGGTGCTGGCGGACGAGTTCCAGATCGACCTCGCCCATGTGAAGATCACCGCCACTCACACCGGTAAGGTGCCCAATACGTCCGCGACTGCCGCATCGTCAGGATCGGATCTCAACGGCATGGCTGCGGCCAACGCCGCCGAGCAGATCAAGGCGCGGCTGGTGGACTTTGCCTGTGAAACCCATGGCGTTACGCCGGACCAGGTGGTGTTTGAACCGAACACGGTGCTGGTCGGCAACCAGCGCATCCCGTTTCCCGATTTCATCCGGTCTGCCTATATGGCGCGGGTGCAGTTGTCGGCGGCTGGTTTTTACAAGACGCCGGATATTCACTGGGACCGGGAGGCAGGCAAGGGCCGCCCGTTTTATTATTTCGCCTATGGTGCGGCTGTGTCGGAAGTCAGTATGGATACCCTGACCGGCGAGTATCAGGTTGACCGGGTCGATATCCTGCACGATGCGGGCCGGTCGCTTAACCCGGCGCTGGACATTGGCCAGATCGAAGGCGGTTTCGTGCAGGGCATGGGCTGGCTGACCACGGAAGAGCTGTGGTGGGACACCGACGGCCGTCTGCGCACCCATGCACCGTCGACCTACAAGATTCCGCTGGCATCGGACCGGCCGCGCATATTCAATGTGGCTCTGGCTGACTGGTCGGAGAACAGGGAGATGACCATAAGGCGCTCAAAGGCCGTCGGCGAGCCGCCGTTCATGCTGGCGATCTCTGTGCTTGAGGCGTTGTCCATGGCCGTTGCGTCAGCCGCGGACTACCGGATTTGTCCGAAACTGGATTGCCCGGCAACGCCGGAACGCGTGCTGCTGGCGTTCGAGCGTTTGGCGCGTGAAGCTGGAGAGGCATGACCCATGTACCGTTATCGCCATGATATCTGGTTGTTTGCCCGCGGCGGCGGGCCGTTCGCGCTGGTGAACGTCGAGAGTGCCGCCGGGTCCGCGCCACGCGATGAGGGCACCTGGATGCTAGTATCACCGAAGCGGATTTTCAGAACCATTGGCGGCGGCCAGCTGGAAAAGCTGGCAATAGACAAGGCGCGGGGCCTGATCAGCACTGGTGATGGCGAACCGGTTCATCTGAAGGTCCCGCTGGGACCCGAGATCGGGCAGTGCTGCGGCGGATCCGTTGTGGTGTCATTGCAGTTGCTTGCCGAAACCGAAATCGACCGCATCGCAGCCCGGCTCGACGAAGAACTTGCCGGCCTGCCGCATGTCTATGTATTTGGTGCCGGTCATGTCGGTAATGCGCTGTGCGAGGCATTGAGCCTGTTGCCGGTGCAACCTGTCCTCATTGATAGCAGGCCCGAAGAACTGCAAACCGCACCACCGGGTGTCGAGACACGCCTGGTTGCGTTGCCTGAGAGCGTGGTTCGCGACGCGATGCCGGGCAGTGCCTATGTCATCTTAACCCATGAACATTCGCTGGACTTCCTGATTGCCCGGGAAGCGCTGGCGCGCAGCGATGCGGCTTATGTCGGCATGATCGGGTCGAAGACCAAGCTTGCATCATTCCACAACTGGATCAGGCGCGATGCAGGTGAGGCAATCGATATTGATCGCCTGGTGTGCCCCATCGGCGGGGCGCAGGTGCGCGACAAGCGGCCGGAGGTTATTGCAGCGCTGGTCGCAGCGGAACTGGTTGAGCATTTGTGTGCTGCACACACGGTTGGTGGTGTGCAAGCATCGGCACAGTTGAAAATAGTGGGAGGCGATTCATGAGCAACGACATCAAACCTCGTATCGAACTTAAGGGGATCACCAAGGCGTTTCCCGGCGTGCTGGCCAACGATGCCGTGAGCTTCAAGGTCGAGCCGGGTGAAATTCATGCGTTGCTGGGTGAAAACGGTGCCGGCAAATCGACACTGGTGAAAATGATCTACGGGATCATGCAGCCGGATGCCGGTGAAATCGTCTGGGACGGCGAACCGGTCATGGTCGCCAATCCGAAAGCCGCCCGCAAGATGGGTGTCGGCATGGTGTTCCAGCACTTCTCCCTGTTTGAAGCCATGACGGTGCTGGAAAATATTGCGCTCGGCATGGACGGCTCCATTTCACAGTCGAAGCTTGAAGAGAAAATACGCGATGTGCTGCACACTTACGACCTGAAGCTTGATCCGCATCGTATCGTCAGCACGCTCAGCGTCGGTGAACGCCAACGGATCGAGATTGTGCGCGCACTGCTGCTCGAACCACGGCTGTTGATCATGGATGAACCGACATCGGTGCTGACGCCGCAGGAAGTGGGACAATTGTTCGAAACCTTGCGCAGGCTATCGAAGACCGGCTGTTCGATCCTCTACATATCCCACAAGCTGCACGAGATCAGGGATCTGTGCGAGGCAGCCACCATACTGCGTGGCGGCAAGGTTGTGGGCGAGTGCGATCCACGCAAGGAAACGCCCAAGTCCATGGCCGAAATGATGATTGGCGGCAACCTCAAGCAGATCAGCAAGGCCGCCAGCCGCGAGTTCGGAGACGACAGGTTTATCGCCGATGGACTGACCATTGCAGGCGAGGGCGATTTCGGCGTGGCGCTGGATGATATCTGTCTCGCGGTGCGTGCCGGTGAGATTTTCGGGATTGCCGGAGTTGCCGGCAACGGACAGAACGAACTGCTGTTGGCGCTAAGCGGTGAACAGCCATCTTCACCTGCAGATGCCATCCGGCTGGACAGCCATGCCATTGCTGCAATGGATGCGGTGGGCCGCAGAAGCCTGGGCCTGTGCGCTGTGCCTGAAGAACGCAACGGCCATGGCGCGGTTGTGGATTTCAGCCTCACTGACAACACCATTCTGACAGCGCGCGACAGGATGGAACTGGCCAGCAACGGCATTGTGCATGGCGGTGCGGCCACGGCGTTTGCAGGTAAGATCATCGATGATTTTGCGGTCATGACCACAGGGCCAGGTTCGCTGGCAGGCTCGCTGTCGGGCGGCAATCTGCAAAAATTCATCATGGGCCGGGAGATACTGCAAAACCCGGAAGTCCTGATCGTATCGCAACCGACCTGGGGCGTTGATGCCGGGGCGGCGGCGGCCATTCACCAGGCCCTCGTCGATCTGGCGGAAAACGGTTCGGCCATCCTGGTGATCTCCCAGGATCTCGACGAACTGCTGGCACTTTGCGATCGCCTGGCGGTGATCAATGAAGGCCGCTTGTCAAAAACTCTCAATGTCGGCGAGGCCACAATAGACGAGATCGGCCTGCTGATGGGCGGTGTGCACGGTGACCCGTTCGCAACGGCGGAAATGACGGAGGCGGTCCATGCTCATTGAACTGGAAAAACGTAAAGAGCCCAGCAAGGCGATGCTGTACCTGACACCGGTTATCGCGGTCGTCGCGACCATGCTGGCCGGTGCCATTATCTTCTCCCTCATCGGCCATGACGGGTTCGGAGCCGTGCGCAAGATTTTCCTGGCGCCGCTGCTGGATACCTACAAATGGCAGGACCTTGGGGTGAAGGCGGCACCGCTGATCCTGATCGGGGTGGGGTTGGCCATCGGGTTCAGGGCCAATGTCTGGAATATTGGGGCTGAGGGGCAATACATCATGGGCGGTCTGGCCGGCACCGGCGTGGCACTGGCCACATGGGGCATGACCGGGTGGTGGATATTACCTTTGATGTGCATTGCCGGCATTGCCGGAGGGGCCGCTTATGCAGGCATTCCGGCGTTTCTGAAAACCAGGCTCAACGTCAATGAGATACTGTCGAGCCTGATGCTCACTTATGTGGCGATACAGGTCCTGTATTACCTGATGCGGGGCCCGTGGAAGGACCCTGACGGGTTCAACTTCCCTCAGACGCGCCTGTTCACCGACGATCAGATCCTGCCGACCGTCATTCCGGGTACCGTGGTTCATCTTGGCGTGCCGCTGGCGTTTGTTGTTGCTGTTGCCGCGTGGTTCGTGCTGTCACGATCGGTATTCGGGTTTCAGATCCGGGTCGTCGGTGCCGCTCCGGCTGCGGCCCGCTATGGCGGTTTCAATACCAACAGGACGATCTGGGCCGCCCTTCTGGCCGGTGGCGGGTTGGCGGGCTTTGCCGGCATTCTCGAGGCTGCCGGGCCGTTCGGTCAGATGGTCCCGCAGTTTCCGACCGGATACGGGTTTACGGCAATTATCGTCGCCTTTCTCGGCAGGCTGCACCCCATAGGCATTGTCCTGGCAGGCATCATCCTGGCGGTGACCTATGTCGGGGGTGAACTGGCGCAATCCTCCATCGGACTGCCAGCGGCCGCGACCGGCGTGTTTCAGGCCATGATGCTATTCTTCCTGCTGGCGACGGATGTGCTGGTGAAATACCGCATCAAGTTTGCCTCACCGGCCAAAGCAGGAGACGCAGCATGACTGATTCACTTCTTATCCCGATCATCATGACAATCGTGGGAGCTGCGACGCCGATCCTGCTGGCAGCGCTTGGCGAGCTTGTCGTTGAAAAAAGCGGCGTCCTGAACCTTGGCCTTGAAGGCATGATGCTGATCGGGGCCGTCACCGGGTTTGCTGTTACAGCGACCACAGGCTACGCGCCGCTCGGTGTTGTTGCGGCGATGATTGCGGCTGCGGCGTCTGCCGGACTGTTCGGCTTTCTGACCCTCACGCTGACCGCCAATCAAGTTGCCACGGGTCTGGCACTGACCATCTTCGGTATCGGGCTGTCGGCCCTGGCAGGGGAAAACTATGTCGGCCAGACCGTTGATGTGTTCGGCTCGGTGTTTCCCGCTGCGTTGTCTGAACATCCTGTGTTGCGCGTGATCTTCGGCTACAGCCCGCTGGTCTATATCTCCTTGCTGCTTGTTGCCGCCGTCAGCTGGTTTCTGCGTAAAACCCGCGGCGGGCTGATATTGCGGGCGGTCGGTGAATCCGACCTGTCGGCACATTCCATCGGTTACTCGGTCATCGGCGTGCGCTACATGGCCGTGCTGTTCGGTGGCGCCATGGCCGGTATTGCCGGTTGTTTCTATTCACTGGTGCTGACGCCGATGTGGGCTGAACAGCTTACCGCCGGGCGCGGCTGGATTGCTCTCGCGCTGGTGGTGTTTGCCGGCTGGCGGCCGATGCGGCTGTTGCTTGGTGCCTATCTGTTCGGTGCGGTGATGACACTGGAACTGCATGCAAAGGCCGCCGGGTTCTCGCTGGTTGCGCCTGAATTCCTGGCCGCAATGCCCTATCTCGCCACCATCGCGGTGCTGGCGATCATATCTGCGCGAAAGGCTGGAAAATCTCTCGCGCCCGCCTGCCTTGGCAAACCGTTCAAGCCAAGTTCATAACGATAAATACCGAAAGGTATAACCCTGGGAGGAAAACCATGAAGACGCTTACCAGACGTACGATATTGAAAACCACCGCCGCTGCCGGCGCCCTGCCTATCATCGGGTCATCGGCGTTTGCGGCAGATCCGCTGAAGGTCGCGTTTGTCTACCTGGGCCCCATCGGAGATCACGGCTGGACCTATGCCCATGAGCAGGGCCGGCAGGATGTGATCAAGAAATTCGGTGACAAGGTGCAGACCACCATCGTGGAAAATGTGTCGGAAGGACCAGACTCGGAACGCGTCATTCGCCGTCTTGCTGAAGAAGGCAACAAGCTGATCTTCACGACCTCGTTCGGCTACATGAACCCGACCCTGAAAGTCGCCAAAAGGTTCAAGGACGTGAAGTTCGAACACGCGACCGGCTATCAGCGTGCACCGAACATGTCGACCTACAATGCGCGCTTCTATGAAGGCCGCGCGGTGTGCGGCACCATTGCCGGGCACATGTCGAAATCCGGCGTTGCCGGCTATATCGCCTCGTTCCCGATCCCCGAAGTGGTCATGGGCATCAATGCCTTCACCCTGGCGGCGCGCAAGGTAAACCCTGAGTTCAAGACCAAGGTCTTATGGGTTTCAAGCTGGTACGACCCGGCCAAGGAAGCCGATGCCGCCAAGGCGCTGATTGACCAGGGCTCCGACGTCATCGCCCAGCATACGGATTCACCAGCGGCTCTGCAGACCTGCGAACAGCGTGGCCTGATGGCGTTCGGGCAGGCCTGGGACATGTCGAATTTTGCCCCCAAGGCGCACCTGACGGCCATCGTCAATCGCTGGGGACCGTATTATGAAGCCCGCATCCAGCAATTGCTCGACGGCAAGTGGGAAGCAGGCGACACATGGTGGGGTCTCAAGGAAGGCGTGCTGGAGATGTCACCCTATAATGAGGTCATTCCGGCTGAAGTACAGGCGGCAGCCGAAGCCACCCGCACCGGCATCATCGACGGCAGCGTCAATCCGTTTGCCGGGCCGATCAAGGACAACGCCGGCAAGGAGCGGCTGGCGTCGGGGGCGCTGGGTGACGGCGACCTGCACAAGATGGACTGGTATGTGGAAGGGGTGCAGAGCTAGCACTGCTTCACCTTCTACCCGCAGTAATTTAGCAACCGGATCAGGCAACTGGTCCGGTTTTCAGTCTGTCGATACCGATGGGGCCGCGTGCGGCTATTCATTCCGTTTCATTTCGCGGTTTGAAAACGAGCGAAATGTTTTTCAGGATGAGAGACCGCGCCCGGATTCGCGTTCAGTGTTTCCAAAAACGTTACGAAGTACGCTTCCGTAATTCCTTTTTGACGATCTTACCGTTGGCGTTACGGGGCAATGGACTGTCAGAAAAGGTTACAAAGTCGGGGATCTTGTAGTCGGCGAGACGGGCGGCGCAGTGGGCTTTGAGGTCTTTCGCCGATAGTGCCGGGTCACTGGTATGAACGAAGACCTCCATCTTTTCGCCGAGCACCTCGTCCGGGCGACCGATAGCAGCACATTCTATGACGGCTTCATGCGCTGTGACCGCATTCTCGATCTCAACGCTGTAGATGTTGTAACCGCCGCGAATGATCATATCCTTCTTGCGGTCATGCAGGCGAAAGAAGCCCTCAGCGTCACGCGAGCCGACGTCGCCGCTTTTCCAGTAGCCGTCCTGAAATTCCGCACGGGTCTTTTCCGGATTATCCCAATAGCCGGGCACGACCATCGGACCGCCGATCCATAATTCGCCATGAGTACCGGCGGCCAGGTTTTTTCCGTCTTCACCAACTACGCGAATGTCGGCGCAAGGCAATGCGATGCCGACACTGTCGGCGCGGGTTGTGCCGGTGCCGAGCGGCAGCATGGTGGCCGGCGAGGTTGTCTCGGTCGAACCATAGGCGTTGACCAGGATCAGATCTGGTAATTTTTGCGACAGAGCCACAATGGTGGAGTGCGGCATCGGCGCGCCGCCATAGCCGCCAATGCGCCATTTTGAGAGATCGTGATCACCGATCTCGCAACGCAAGAGAAAGAGATTGTACATTGCCGGAACGATCAGCGTATGTGTCACCTGCTCCTTCGCCGCGACGTCTAGAAAAGCCTGCGCCTCGAAGACTTCCATTATCA
>JABDRA010000201.1 GCA_013041995.1 Anderseniella sp.
CTTCCTGGCAAAATCCGCAATAGATGCACTTGACCATGTCAATGTCATATCGCGTCGTGCGCCGCGTGCCGTCATTGCGGCGTGGCCCCGCTTCGATGGTAATCGCCTGGGCGGGACAGATCGCCTCACACAGTTTGCAGGCAATGCAGCGTTCTTCACCGTTGGGATAACGGCGCAGCGCATGCTCACCGCGAAAGCGCGGGCTTACCGGGCCTTTTTCGAACGGATAGTTGATTGTTGCCTTGGGCGCAAAGAAGTAGCGCATCGACATGAAAAACGCATCGACGAACTCCTTCAGGAACAGCGATTTGGCGGCTTGAGCAAGTTTCATGGGTTCAGCTTTCCAATCATCCTCAAGGGGCCAGGCCAAAGGCGGTTATGACACCTGCGGTGACCACGACCCACCCCAGTGAAATCGGCAAGAACACTTTCCAGCCCAGACGCATCAGCTGATCATAGCGATAACGCGGCACGAACGCCTTGACCATGGCAAACATGAAGAAAACCAGGAACACCTTGGCCATGAACCAGAATACACCGGGCACCCAGGTAAACGGCACAACATCAATCGGGGGCAACCAGCCGCCAAGAAACAGGATAGCCGTCATGGCGCACATGAGTGAAATCGATACATATTCACCCAGCATGAACAGCATGTACGGTGTCGAGGAATACTCAACCATGAAACCGGCAACCAGCTCCGATTCTGCTTCGGGCAGATCAAACGGCGGACGGTTTGTCTCTGCCAGGGCGGAAATGAAGAAGACTACGAACATCGGCAGCAGCGGCAGCCAGTACCAGTCCAGGAACGACCCCGGCAGGCCCAGCCAGGTTCCGATGCCGGTAGACTGGCTCATGACGATACCGGACAGGTTAAGGGTTCCCGCACACATCAAGACGGTAATGATGACAAAGCCGATGGAGACTTCATAAGATACCATTTGAGCAGCCGAGCGCAGCGCGCCCAGAAACGGATACTTGGAATTGGACGCCCAGCCGCCCATGATGACGCCATAAACACCCAGCGATGAGATGGCGAACAGGAACAGAATGCCGACATTGATATCGGCAACCACCCATCCGGCGCTCACCGGTACCACGACCCACGCTGAAAGTGCCAGAATACAGGTCACCAGCGGCGCGATCAGGAACACGCCCTTGTTGGCACCGTCGGGAATAACAACTTCCTTGAAGACGAATTTCAACATGTCGGCAAAGGACTGGAACAGTCCCCATGGCCCCACCACGTTCGGGCCACGGCGCATCTGAACGGCTGCCCAGATCTTGCGGTCTGCATAAACCAGATACGCAACGATGATCAGCACAGCGACCAGCAGGGCCAGCGACTGCAGCACGATAAAACCGACGGTGAGGAGTATTTCATTCATGACAATGTCCTACTCCGCCGCTGCCAGCTTGTGCTGACCCGCCCGCAACGAAGAGCACTCAGCCATGATGCCGGATGCCCGCGCAATCGGATTGGTCATGTAAAAATCGGTAACCGGAGACACGAAACCCTTTGATGTCATCTTGCCCTTGATCGCTGCCAGCGCGTCCAGAGCCCCGGCATCGGCGGGTTCGGCAGTGTCCAGCGCGGCAAGTTGCGGTGCCGTCTTGTACATGGAAGAGCGCAAATGCTCGAGATTGTCGAAACCGAGTGATACGTCCATCTTACCGGCCAGCGCACGAATGATCGCCCAGTCCTCGCGTGCATCACCCGGTGGGAAATTGGCCCGGCGCGCCATTTGCGGGCGGCCTTCGGTATTCACGTAGGTCGCCGATTTTTCGGTATAGGTGGCACCCGGCAGAATGACGTCTGCACGATGCGCACCGGCATCGCCATGGGATCCCTGGTAGACTACAAAGGCCTCACCAAGCTGGCCCATGTCGATCTCGTCGACACCAAGCAGGTAGACGACTTCAATACTTCCCGCCTGTGCAGCCTTCAGGATGGCCGCGGTATCCTTGCCGCCGGGCAGTGTCGGCAGTGCGCAGACATCAAGTGCTCCTACCCTGCCCGCTGCCGTATGCAGCACGTTGAAACCGTTCCAGTCGCTCGTGATGACACCAATCGATTGCGCCGCCTGCATGGCCGTTGCCAGCACCGCTGCACCATCAGGCCGGGACAACGCGCCCTGGCCGATGATGAACATCGGACGTTTTGCCTTGGATTTCTTGTGTTTCGCCAGATCCGCCAGTGCAGCCGGCCCGTCACCCAGATAGGTGTACGGGTATGTCAGATCAGCACGCTCACCGATGACACCAATGGTGCAGCCGCCAGCCAGATAGCGCTTGCGGATACGGGCATTGAGCACAGCCGCTTCAAGCCGTGGGTTGGTGCCGATCAGCATGATGGCATCAGCATCTTCGATACCGGCAATCGTCGAATTGAAAATATACCCGGCACGCCCGCCTTCTGCGCCTAACGGCGAACCCGCTTCACGGCAGTCCAGGTTCTTGACCTCGAGAGCTTCCATCAGCTTTTTCAGTGCAAAAACTTCTTCGGTGCCGCACAGATCACCGGTCAGCGCTGCGGTCTTGTCGGGCCCCGCCGTCTTCAACTTCGATGCGATCAGGTCAAAAGCCTCGTCCCAACCGGCAGCACGAAGTTTGCCGTTTTCCCGAATGTAGGGTTTGTCGAGGCGCTGCGAACGAAGGCCATCCCAGATGAAGCGCGATTTGTCGGAAATCCACTCCTCGTTGATCTCTTCATTCAGTCTTGGCAACACACGCATGACTTCACGGCCGCGCGCATCTACCCTGATGGCCGAGCCTACCGCATCCATCACGTCAACGGTTTCCGTCTTGCGCAATTCCCATGGACGCGCCTTGAATTCGTAAGGAGCAGACGTCAACGCCCCAACCGGACACAGGTCAATCACATTGCCCTGCATCTCAGACGTCATGGCCTGCTCAAGATAGGTGGTGATCTCCATGTCTTCACCACGGCCAATCGCACCGAGTTCTTCAATTCCGGCAACCTCGGTGGTGAAGCGCACGCAGCGGGTACACTGAATACAGCGGGTCATGGTGGTCTTCACCAGCGGACCGATATACTTGTCCTCGACCGCCCGCTTGTTCTCGTCAAAACGGTTCTTGTCGATGCCATAGGCCATCGCCTGGTCCTGCAGATCACACTCGCCGCCCTGATCACAGATCGGGCAATCCAGCGGATGGTTGATCAGCAGGAATTCCATCACCCCTTCGCGGGCTTTCTTCACCAGCGGCGAATTTGTGCGCACTTCAGGGGGCTGGCCTTCCGGTCCGGGACGCAGGTCATTGACCGACATGGCGCACGAGGCCTGCGGCTTCGGCGCGCCCTTGACTTCCACCAGGCACATCCGGCAATTGCCGGCAATCGACAGCCGTTCATGATAGCAAAACCGCGGAATCTCGGCACCGGCTGCCTCACACGCCTGGATCAGCGTGGTGCCGTTTTCAACCTCGATCTCTTGTCCGTCGACTATGAGCTTGGGCATGTTCGCTTTACTCCGCCGCCACGCGCGTCACTGCCCCGTCGGGGTCAGGCCGTGCTGAAAATTCGTCAATACGTGCTTCAATCTCGTGCCGGAAATGCCGGATCAGGCCCTGTACCGGCCATGCTGCAGCATCTCCCAGTGCGCAAATCGTATGCCCTTCGATCTGATACGATACGTCAAGCAGCATGTCGATTTCGCGTTTTTCGGCGCGGCCATCGACCATACGCGTCAGCACCCGCCACATCCACCCCGTACCTTCCCGGCACGGCGTGCACTGGCCGCAGCTTTCGTGCTTGTAGAAATAGGCCAGGCGTGCAATCGCCTTGATCATGTCGGTGGAGTTGTCCATCACGATGACGGCAGCAGTGCCCAGTCCCGACTTCAACTCGCGCAGGCTGTCGAAATCCATGTGGCAATCGCGAATTTCTCCACCCGGTACGCATGGAACAGAGGAACCGCCGGGGATAACCGCTTTCAAGTTATCCCAACCGCCGCGAATGCCACCGCAATGCCGGTCGACCAGTTCGCGGAACGGGATACCCATTTCCTCTTCAACCGTGCATGGCTGGTTCACGTGCCCGGAAATACAAAACAGCTTGGTACCGACATTGTTCGGCCTGCCGATACCGGCAAACCAGCTTGCTCCGCGACGCAGGATTGTCGGCACGACGGCGATTGACTCCACATTGTTGACCGTTGTCGGCGCACCGTACAGGCCGACATTGGCCGGAAACGGCGGCTTCATGCGTGGTTGGCCTTTTTTGCCTTCCAGGCTCTCCAGCAGCGCGGTTTCCTCACCGCAGATGTAAGCGCCTGCGCCATGATGCACGTAAAGATCGAAGTCCCAGCCATGCTTGTTGTTCTTGCCGATCAGCCTGGCGTCATAGGCCTCGTCGATGGCGCGCTGCAAGGCTTCGCGTTCACGAATGAATTCGCCACGCACATAGATGTACCCGGCGTTTGCCCCCATGGCGAAGCCGGCAATCAGGCATCCTTCGACCAGCGTGTGCGGATCATGACGCATGATTTCGCGGTCTTTACAGGTGCCTGGTTCCGACTCATCGGCATTGACCACCAGATAGTGCGGCCTGCCATCGGATTGCTTCGGCATGAACGACCATTTCAGGCCGGTCGGAAACCCAGCGCCGCCGCGGCCGCGGAGACCGGATGCCTTGACCTGATCGATGACACCGTCACGGCCCAGCTGGATCATGGCTTTGGTGCCGTCCCACGCCCCACGTTTCATGGCGCCCTTCAGCCCGACGTCGTGCTGGCCGTAGAGGTTGGTGAATATCCGGTCTTTGTCTTGCAGCATGGTCTTGTTACCTCGGCTTCTTGCCGAATACCTTCATGTATTCAGCTTCGCCGCCTTTTGCCAAGGCTTTGGCCTGCTTTACCCAGTCATCACGCTCAATGCGGCCCTTGAAGGACAACTCGTCGTCTACAATGGCAATGTCCTTTTTCGTCCACTTGGCGATCTGGGCAAAGTGCCAGAAACCCAGCTTGTTGAGTGTCTGCTCCAGTTTCGGGCCGACGCCGGAAATCAGCTTGAGATCGTCGGCCTTACCTTTGGGTTTGGCCAAACGCTCCGGTCCGGCCTTTTTAACAGGCCCGGCGCTGACCTGCTTGGCCTTGCCGTATACAGCCTTGGTCGCCTTTTTCGCCACATCAGCCTTCTTGGCCGGGGCGGCTTTATTTGCCGGAACCGCTTTCTTCGCCGCCGCTTTTTTCGGTACGGCTTTCTTTGCCGGCACAACTTCACCATCAAGTGAAGTCAATCCGCCCTCAGGCCCAGAC
>JABDRA010000204.1 GCA_013041995.1 Anderseniella sp.
CAGCCGTACATCGCCAATAGTGCGGGCCAGCTGTCCGGAAACTGCCATCAGTTGTCCGCCAATAGGGCGATCCGGTGCGGTGAAATTAACCGCCGGCACGCGGCCCAGGGTGGGGCGCAGTCCGTGGATACCGCAGGCATAAGCCGGGTACCTGACTGATCCGCCGATGTCCGTGCCATGACCAATGCAGCCGATCCCGGCAGCGGTTGCGGCCGCACCTCCACCAGAAGAACCCCCTGGTGTGATGTTGGGATTCTGCGGGTTTTTGGTATGGCCATGCAACGAATTGCGGCAAAACCAGCGAATTGAAAAGGCCGGTGTGTTGGTGCGCCCGATGATGATGGCACCGGCAGCGCGCAGGTTTGCCACCACCGGATTGTCCTGTTCTGCCACCAGGTCTTTCTGGAGGCGAAGACCGTTTGTGGTGGCAAAGCCTTTTTGATCGACATTGACCTTTACGGTGACCGGAACGCCGACGAGTGATGGCAGGCGATCGCCCCGTGCAACAGCTTCATCCGTGGCCGCTGCAGTCGCCAACGCCTCTTCGGGCATGAATTGCACAACGGCGTTTATGGCCGGGTTGACTGCATCGAGCCTGGCAAGAGCGTCACGCGTAACCTCGACTGCCGACACGGCGCCCAGCCGGATGAGCTGGGCGATTTCAGTAGCGGGCTTTTTCCAAAGATCAGACATGCGGGTTCCGATTGTTGTGAGTATGCGGCAGCGAGTGTGTTTCCGAGACCTTCATCACGTCAAGGGGCCTACATTGGGACGCAGTCAGGCCCCGGTGCTAACCCATCGTCAACAATCCTGCTTGATTGCTGATGTAACCCGGGTAAGCTGCGATCAGGACGGCAGGTGCATTGTATGGAATATGGAGGCCGTGATGACTGCCAAGGAAGTCAAACAAACATTGAAGGACGAAGCCGAGCTACTTGAACACATGATCAAAGTGGTCAACGATTTTGACGGCAGCGGCTTCACCAATCAGGCGCAGGTTATCAAGGATAGCTGGGCGAGGTTTCTGGGTGATCGGTGCGAGACGAACAGGTCTCTTGTAAAGGTCGGGGACTATGAGCTCGTAAAAGATTTGACAGAAGAAATGCGTCAAGTTGAGCAGTATGTCAAAGCTACCAGCCCGACCAAAGACTACACCGAGACGTGGGAGACGTTTCTCACTTGCGAGCGGGATATACTCCAAAAACTGGTCGACAGGGCCCGGAACGGCAAAGCTGCCCCTTAGGACCAAAAGACGGTTTATTAAAAAACTGTGCGTGTTCAATTGAGCTGTCCGGGGAGACCAACAAATAATGATCAAGGCAAAGTCTGTTCGCAGGCTGGCAGCTGTGCTGGTTGCTGACGTTGCTAACTATACCGGGTTGATGGGAGTAGACGAAGCCGGCACGCATGAATTGTTGATTTCTCAACGCGAGCTTATTGTTGATCCTGAGGTTGACGCCCATTCGGGCCGGATTGTGAAGTCGACCGGCGATGGCGTGATGGTCGAGTTTCCCAGTGTGATTGCCGCTGTCAATTGTGCAGTCAAACTGCAGGCTCAGCTGATCAGAAACAACCAGGATCTGCCGGATGACAGAAAATTGCGCTGGCGCATCGGGATCAACTATGGCGACATCATAGTTGAGACCAACGATATCTACGGCGATAGCGTGAACATAGCGGCCAGGCTGGAGGCACTGGCGGAACCGGATGGTATCTGCATATCAGAGAAAGTGTTTCGCGAAGTCCGCGCCAAAATAGGCGTGGCGTTCGAATCAATCGGCCAGCAGCGTCTCAAGAACATTATCGAGCCCGTCACGGTTTACCGGTCCAGCTTTGAGATGGGCAAAAGGGAAGAAGCGTTCAACCCGGCTGCTTCGCCGTCTCGCGCACCGTTAAGTGACCGACCGTCTGTGGCGATTCTTCCCTTTGTGAACCTTTCTCCTGGTAAAGAGAACCAGTACCTGGTCGACGGGCTGACTGAGGAGTTGATTTTTGATCTGTCCATGTCGCCGGAGTTCTTTGTGATAGATCGCGGGTCGAGTTTCATATTCAGTGGACATAATCATGATCTGAGCGACATTGCGAACAAGTTAGGTGTCCGCTATCTGGTAACCGGCAGCCTGCAGCAGGGTGAAGGTCGTATCCGGGTTATTTCGGAGTTAATCGAGGCTGACACCGGGATCCAGCTGTGGACCAGCAGGTACGACCGCAAGAACCCTGATCTGCTCGAAGTTGTTGATGAAATTGCACGTTCAATAGCAGCTTCCCTGATGACCAGTTCCGGCCAGATCGCCAAGGCGGAACTGAAACGCCAGGTGATCAAAGCACCCAAGGAGTTTACGGTTTACGATCGCTATCTCAGAGCGAGGGATTGTTTTCACAAATCGCTCCTGCCGCCGTGGGACAAGGGCAAGGACTGGAGCCGGCTGGCAAAGGAGAAGTTCGCAAAGACCATTGCGATGAGCGATCCGCCATACTGGCCGGCTGTTGCCGGGCTCGCCTGGCAGCATGCCATCGACTTTGACTGGGATTATTCGGATGATTATGAGGAGTCCGGGCGCCAGGCATTTGAACATGCACTCAGAGCCGTCAGAAACGAACCGGACCTGCACCTTGGACACTGGATTCTCGGCTGGGCCTACCTGTTTTTCAAACATGATTACGATCGCGCGGAACATCACTACAATCTGGCCCGGGAGTTGAACGTGGGGGATTGCAGGCTGCTGGCCGAAGTGGCGCAGTTATTCATTCTCACCGATCGCTACGAGCAGGCCATCATGAACCTTAACCAGGCAATCAGACTGCATCCGTATCATGAGCAATGGTATGACGAATTTCTGGGGTGGGCCTATGAAGAAAACGGTCAACCTGACCGAGCTGTTGAAATTCTGAGCCGATTCACTGAACTGGAAGGGACATGGAGCTATCTGGTTCTGGCCCGGTCATATCTGCAACTGGGTAAACCCGACAAGGTCAAAGAGTACTTCAAGCACGTTGATCGATTGCACAGACAACGTACCGGACAAGCTTTCACATTGGAAGCGTGGACCCACTGGATACACCGAAGAGAGCCCTACCAGGACCCGGATCGGGCCAAGCGGGTGATTGAGTTGACGAAGAGTGTAATAGAATGCGCGAACGGAAAAACCTAAAGCGCTACACGATCGATGCCGCGCGCAGGCCGTAGATGAGCAATGCCCTTTTGCTCGACAAACTTGGTTGTTGCTTCCCATAGGTGATCGCCATAGGTGACCGGTTCAAACGGCTCGCTGTCAGCCATGGGCAATGGTGCAATGACGGTATCCACCGATGGCTCATAAAAGAATGGTACCGAATAGCGTTGCTGATTGTCGCCAATGACCCGGTGCAAGGTGGCCTGGATACGCCCGCCGGTCCAGCGCGCCAGCAGTTTGCCGAAGTTGACGGCCAGTGTTCCCTCAATCGGCGGCACGGTTAGCCAGGAGCCGTCGCGAGCCTCGGCCTGCAGGCCTGCAACACCGTCTTGCGCCAGCAATGTGACAAAACCGGAATCCACGTGAGCGCGTGCCAGCAGGTAGTATTCCCGGCCATCGTGCATGACATGGGTCTGTTCAGTGGCACCAAGAAAACTTTCAGGCGTACGAACCGGGTAATGCAGCAGGCGCAAGGTGGAAATGCCTTGCGCAAATGCATCGTCGAAGACGGTCTCTTCGAGGTGTAGTCCGCGCGCCACGGAACGCATCAACGCCCGCCCGGTTGCTTCCATGTTCCGGTAATAACCAGCGACGGCGTCATGCCATCCGGGCAGTTCCTGCTTGCCCGGCACAGGTGTCGCTTCGGTAAGTGGATCACCCTGC
>JABDRA010000214.1 GCA_013041995.1 Anderseniella sp.
GGATAAGTAGCGCGGCGCCGGCCAGAATGCGGAACAGCATGTCGAAGCCCCAGTGTTCATAGACAAAGGCAATCAGCGGTAACGATACGGCCAGTACGGAAAACGCAACGACATATCTGATCCCGTAGATGCGCGCCCGGTATGGGCCGCTGGCCATCTTGCCTATCATGTAGTCGTTGATCGGTATCTGGCCGAATGCGCCCAGCATGAAGCCAACCGCAACGGCCAATGCCATGGCGTCCGTCAGGCCCGGCATCAGTGAGAAAAACACCAACTGCATTATGGCCACCGTCATGAACACCAGCCGTGGCCCGTAACGATCCAGCATGCTGCCGACGATGACCTGGGCAATGGACGCTGCCGCGAAGACGATGAATGCCAATGAGCCAACCATGGTCGCCATGTCGCCTTGGCCGGTTTCACCAACTCTCTGTGTCCATACTGAAAGCTGACTGGCCAGGCCTTGCAGGCGTTCATCGAAAATCTTCGGCAGCGCGAAGGTTGTTGACTGGAAGATGATGGATGAAACCGCAGTCGTCAGGAACACGATCGCAGAGACCCGCACCAGCAGTGTCCGGTTTGCCGGTGACGGCGCTGCAGTCGAAAATTGGCCAACTGGCTTTGAGGTCACTCGATCGGTGCGGATGGCATCGTGCCGCAAGGCAAAGTATGCCAGGCCTATTGCAATTGAGAAAATACCGGGCAGGACAAACGCCATGCGCCAGCCACCATTGTCGATCAGATACCCGGTGATCAGGGCGGCGCTGGCCACACCCAGGTTACCCCAGACACCATTTGCCGCAATTCGCATGCCGGTATTGCGCCAGGTCATGGTGACTATGGCCAGACCGACCGGATGATAGATTGCAGCGAACATGCCTATGACGAAAAGGCCAAAGCCGATTTGGACAGGCGTCGTGGCAAAGCTGGTGGCAATCGCCGACAGGCCGATGCCGACAAAGAAGACAACCATCATGCCGTCCCTGCTCCACTTGTCTGCAAGCCAGCCGGCAGGAAGCGAGAAAAGACCGAACGCAAGAAACCCGGGCGTCGCATAGACAAGCAGGTCGGCATAACCAACGCCCCACTCCCGGTGCAACGCCAGAGCCGCCACAGTTGCAAATATCAGAGTGAACAGGTGATCGAGGAAGTGCCCGATGTTCAACAGCAGGAAGTAACAGCGATCTCTGGTCACGGATGATGAAACCTTCATTGATGCCGGCAGCTTTACCGGTTGTGCCTTCATAATAGGTTTGTCTGTTTTTCGATGTCATGCCAGACTTCGTCGAAAACCTGCCAAACTTGGTTTGTTATGGAAAGTGAGATTGCCGTGAGTATCGCCACCTTGCGCAGCACCAATCCAGGCGACTACCAGGATCTGCCGCAACCGATTGTGGTGATGGCGAAAAGGTTTGCCGATGGTTTTTCCATTCCGATGCATGAGCATGAACGCGATCAACTGCTTTATGCAATCCGCGGTGTCATGAGGCTCAGAACACAGCAGGACGCGTGGATCGTGCCGCCTGATGGTGCTGCGTATATCCCGGCCGGGCTGTCCCATTCAGTCAGCATGCATGGCAATGTGGACATGCGCACCTTGTATATCGATCCTCTTGCTGTCCGCAAACGCCCACAAGGGTTGAGCGTTGTAACTGTTCCGGGCTTGTTGAAGGAATTGATCCTGGCCCTGGGCGAAGAACCTGTTGCTTATGACCCCGACAGCCGTGGCAGTCTCATTGCTCAATTGATCGAGCGGGAAATTCACCTGGCACAAGCGCTTTCGCTGCATGTCCCCCTTCCCCGGGATACCAGGTTGCAAAAGCTGTGCGCGGAGCTTCTGGCCGATCCTTCAGACCGCCGGACACTGGATGGATGGTCTGAAGTTGCCGGAGCGTCCCCACGGACCCTGGCGCGACTTTTTGAACGTGACCTCGGAATGAGTTTTATACAATGGCGACAACGTGTGCGCTTTCAAAGTGCGCTTGAAGCCTTGTCACAGGGTGTGCCGGTTTCTGTAGTCGCAAAAATGCACGGGTACCGAAGCCCGAGTGCATTTTCGGCTGCCTTCGCCAAAGCCATGGGGCATGCGCCGTCCAGAGTTATGCAGGGTTGATCGAACTGCGACCTGCCGGTGGGCCATAGTAAGGCGCAGTTATCAGCAGATCTCCACGACCATCCCGTCATACGCCGGAACGACATTTGCCGGCAGTTCTGCGCACAAGGTTTGATAATCCATGTCAATGTGCATGTTCGTCAGTATGGCCCGTTTCGGTTTGATGCGCTCAATCCATGCAAGTGCGTCTTTAAGACTGAAATGGCTTGGATGCGGCGTGCGCCTGAGTGCATCAACTATCCAGATGTCGAGACCTTCCAGGTACTGCAGCGACTGGTCCGGCACCTTGATGAGGTCCGGCGTGTAAGCCACATCGCAGATGCGAAACCCCAGTGCGTCGATGTCGCCATGGTTCACCTCAAACGGCATCGCGATAATCTCACCCGCCTCACCGGTTGTTGAAACAGGTATTTCAGGCTCGATACCATTCATTTCCAGTATTGGTGGATATGAGGATCCGGGCGGCGTGACGAAACAATAGCTGAACCGGGACATCAGCATGTCTGCCGTTGATCGCTCGGCCCACACGCTGACCCTTGATCGCATGTTGATCGCAACCTGGCGCAGATCATCGATACCGTGGGTATGGTCTGCGTGTTCATGAGTGAACCAGACCCCGTCAAGAGACCCGGCGTTTGCGCTGTTGAGTTGCGAGACGAGATCAGGTGTTGTGTCTACCAGCACACGGGTGAGGGCATCCCCTTCCCGCCTGTCCAGCAAAACCGAACACCTCTTGCGGCGGTTTTTCGGCTCGTCCGGATCGCACTGACCCCAGTTGTTGCCGACGCGCGGTACGCCACCTGACGACCCACATCCCAGAATTGTCAATGTCAGGCTCATGCAGTCTTCCCGTAGGCGGCAGGCCGCGGGGCCTTGTCAAACAGGCGGAAGAAATTATCCGATGTGATATCCGCCATTTGTTCGACACTTACACCTTTGACATCGGCCAGATGAGCCAGTGTATGGGCTGTATAGGCCGGTTCATTGCTTTGGCCACGATGAGGCACTGGTGCGAGATAAGGGGCATCGGTTTCCACCAGCATCTTGTCCATCGGGCACAATCTGGCGGCGTCCCGGATGGCTTCCGCCGACTTGAAGGTCACGATACCTGAAAATGAAAGATATGCGCCGATCGCCAGGCCGCGTTCGGCCAGTTCGATACTGGAAGAAAAGCAATGCAAAAGTGGTTTGAATGCCCCCTTCCCCATCTCATCTTCCAGGATATCCGCGGTATCTGCTTCAGCCGACCGGGAATGGATGACCAATGGCAGGCCGGTCTCACGCGCAGCGGCAATGTGGGTGCGAAAACCCTGGGCCTGAACATCGCGCGGTGAATTGTCGTAATGATAGTCCAGCCCGGCCTCACCAACGCCGATGCACTTGGAATGTTGCGCCAGCGCAACCAGTTGCCCGGCAGTCACGTCGGGTTCTTCGGCAGCATTGTGCGGGTGGGTTCCGACAGTGCAGAACACTTCGTCATGAGCCTCGGCAATGGCGCAGATGGCACCAAAGTTTTTAACCCTCGTCGAGATCGACACCATCAGGTGAACACCAGCCTCGTGGGCACGGGACATCACACCGGCAATGTCGTCATGCAGGACATCGAAGTCGAGATGGCAATGGCTGTCTACAATGGCGGGTTTCATATCACGTTGCGCTCTTTGTTCAGGCCTGGTCTTCTTCTACATAACGAGGAAACACCCCTTCCGGTTTCGGCAGTTCGGTACCTGACGGCAACCGGGCTGTGTCGCCCAGATGCGCAAAGTCTCTTGCATCGTCTGGAACCACAAGCAGGTCGAGCAATTTGGCCGCTGAGGCCGGCATGTAGGGTTGCGCAAGTATGGCCACCTGCCGGATAACTTCAGCGGTTACGTACAGGACAGTCGCCATGCGTTCGGGGTCGGTTTTTTTCAGCGCCCATGGTTCCTGGCCGGCAAAATATCGATTGGCATCCGCGACGACTTTCCAGATGGCGTCCAGGGACTTGTGCAACGCCTGCACTTCATGGTGTTCGCGACACTGCGGAAGGAGTGCGTCAGCTGCGGCCAGAATCTCTTTTTCCTGGGGGGTGAGTTCACCAGGCGACGGCATTATACCTTCGCAGTAGTTGGCGATCATCGACAATGAACGCTGTGCCAGGTTGCCAAGGTCATTGGCAAGATCAGCGTTCACCCGGTTCACAATGGCTTCATGGCTGTAATTGCCATCCTGGCCGAACGGCACTTCGCGCATGAAGAAATACCGCACCTGGTCAACACCATACTGATCGATCATCGACTGCGGATCGACAACATTGCCGACCGACTTGGACATCTTCTCACCGCGATTGAACAGGAAGCCATGACCAAACACCCGTTTGGGCAGCGGCAATCCGGCAGACATCAGGAAGGCCGGCCAGTAGACGGCATGAAATCGGACAATGTCCTTGCCGATAATGTGGACATCCGCCGGCCAGTATTTTGCCAGTACCGGATCATCTTTGAGGTATCCGGTTGCGGTCATGTAGTTGGTCAAGGCATCGACCCACACATACATGATATGGCCGGGCGCGCCGGGCACCGGGATTCCCCAGTCAAAGGTCGTGCGTGAGACCGACAGGTCCTTCAGACCGCCCTTGACGAAGCTGACAACTTCGTTTCGGCGTTCAGACGGGCCGATATAGTCCGGTTGCTCGTCATAGAGCTTCAGAAGCTTGTCCTGATACGCAGACAGTTTGAAGAAGTAACTTTCTTCCTCCACCCATTCAACGGGTGTGCCGGTCTTGACGGCGAATTTTCCGCCGTCGCGGTCTTCAAGTTCTTCTTCGCCGTAGAAGGCTTCGTCCCTGACTGAATACCAGCCGGCATATTTGTCGAGATAGATGTCACCGGCTGCATCCATCCTTTTCCAGATCGTCTGGACGGCCTCGTAGTGGCGCGGCTCGGAGGTGCGGATGAAGTCATCGTTTGAACAGTTCAGCGCCTTGACCATGGCTTCAAACTTTGGTGCCATTTCGTCTACAAATTCAGCTGCCGTGCGATCCTGTTTCTGGGCCGTTTGCTGAATTTTCTGGCCGTGTTCGTCAGTGCCCGTGACGAACAACACATCATAGCCGTCCAGCCTCTTGAAGCGCGCCATTGCATCGGTCGCCAGTGCTTCGTAGGCGTGGCCGATATGTGGTGCGCCATTGGGGTACGAGATGGCAGTTGTGATGTAGAATGTGGGCTTTTCGGTCATGTAGTCTTCTTTATGCCTTGCGGGCTTGCTCGATAAGGTCAAACGCCTGCAGCAGTGTCAGACGACGGTCGAGGTTTAGGGCATTTGTTTCGCGAATGGAATGCCCGATTGTCTGGTGGATATCTGCCAGTGCGCGACCCTGGCCCATGGCTGCCGAAGCCCTGGCGGCCGTGGCTGCGGCAGCGGTGATCCAGCCGTCCAGCAAGGCGCAAAACACATTGAACCGGTCATCGGTGCCCCTGCCATGCAGCGAGTTGGCTATGGTCATTCGGGTTTTCATGTCGAGACGGCCTGCTTCGGCTGCCTTGGCGAAACGGTCGAAGATTGCACCGGCGCCGGTTTCAGCCAGAGCCATGGCGAGACCGGGCCTGCCATTGGCAATCCCGACGTGCGGTATTGCCTGTTTGCCCAATCCGTCCGGCAACAGCTCAAGCGCAGATACGGTGTCTTCCGGCGACAGAGGATGCAGCGGCAGTTCAATACAGCGCGACCTGATGGTTGGCAACAAGCGGCCGCGCTCATGACACAGCAGGATGAACAGGCTCTTTTCAGGCGGCTCTTCAAGGGTTTTCAGAATAGAGTTGGCTGCAGCCGCGTTCATTTCATCGGCAACATCAACGATTGCAATGCGCCATCCTCCGGCGCCGGCTGTCTTGCTGAAAAAGTCCGCAGCCCTTCTGCTGGCATCAACGGTTATGCCTGCCTTGAGCTTTCCCTTGTCGACGTCGCGTTGCAGGACCAGCAGATCTGGATGTGAGCGCGCGGATACTTGCGCTGCGACAATGTCTTCGGCTGGTACCGACAGTGTGTCGGCGGGCGCGGTTTCATGATCCGGATAGCGCAGGAGATATCGCGCGAGACGATAGGCCAGCGTGGCCTTGCCAATCCCCTGTGGACCGGTAATCAGCCAGCCATGATGAAACCGGCCGGACTGATAGGCGTCCAGCAGATGCTGTTCGGCTGCGTCATGACCAATGAGATTGTTGGTATGGCGCGGATGCAGAACTGTTTCGCGCGGATCGGTTTGCTCATCGTCTTTTGCACTCATCCCGCTGTATCCTCAAAGTGGGGTGCTACAGCTTGCCAGACTGATGTCGCAATCTGGTCAATAGAACCGGATGCATCAATGAGGCTGCATCTGGCAGAAAATTTATCCGCGACAGCCAGATAACCGTCGCGCAACCGGTTGTGAAATTCCAGGCCTTTGCGCTCAAAGCGATCGTCGCCGCCTCGCAACACCGCTCTTTCGAGGCCAATACGCGGGTCAAGGTCAAACACCAGGGTAAGATCAGGCTGGTGGTCGCCAACGACCTTGCGATCCAGTTGCTCGATTAGATGTTTGTCACCATTGCCGGCATATCCCTGATACGCCCGTGTTGAGTCGGCGAAACGGTCGCAGATGACGATTGCGCCATTTTCCAGTGCGGGGACGATGGTCTGGCGCAAATGGCTTTCACGCGCGGCGTAATTGAGCAGTATTTCCGCAGTTACGCTCCATCGGCCGGTTTCGCCGGTTACCAGCAATTTCCGGATTGCATCTGCATCCGGCGATCCACCTGGCTCGCGTGTTTCAACAACCCGGTTTCCTGACTGGCGCAACCGCTCAGCGAGCAACGCTGTTTGCGTACTCTTCCCGGTTCCCTCACCGCCTTCAAATGTAATGAACAATGCCCGTTTCATGTGGGCTACAAGCTAGAACCTTTTCCACCTAAATAGAAGCGTTTGATGGCACCAAATCATTTCACTCGGCTAGGCGCAAAGTGAAGCGCGATGTGGGACATCGGGCGAGCTTTTCAACACCGCCGATGGACTGATTTGGTCCACCGAAGGCCGGTTTTCTGCGCCCGCTGGACAGCGTTACGTCTCCCTTGTGGTCAAACCAGACCACGGCGGGAGCCGTCCCTTGCCAGCGACCGCAGAAAACCGGTCAAACGATTTTATTTAGGTGGAAAAGGCTCTTCAACCGCCGAGTGCCATGAAAAGCGCTGAATCGAGCGCCTTCTTCCATATGCTGTCGGTGGCGGGGACACTGTTCTTGGTGTGCACGGGAGCCTTGTACACAAGCTTGCCGTCGCTCAGTACCCGCACAATACCGATTGCAGTGCCGGCTTTGACTGGTGCCTTCAATGGACCGGAATAGACGAGTTGCACCTCGGCTGTCGCCTGTTCTTCTTCTGAAAGCAATGTCAGAATGTCATTTTTGGTCACCAGTTTCACCGAAGGCTCTTCGCCACCCCAGACGCGGGCCTGGCCGACTGTATCGCCTGCCGAAAAAATCCGGACGGCGCGAAATTTCCTGAATCCTGAATCAAGTAATCGCTCGGCTTCCTGCGCCCGGTCACGTCGCGACTTCATGCCACCGACGACGACGATCAGGCGTCTGCCTTCCCGGACGGCAGACCCTATCATGCCATAGCCGGAATCCCTTATGTACCCGGTCTTTACACCGTCGGCTCCGCGATATTTGCCCAGCAACGGATTACGATTCTGTTGCGTGATGTTGTTCCAGGTGAATTCGCGTATGCTATAGTACTTGTAGTATTGGGGAAACACTTCGATGATATAGCGGGTCAGGCTGGCCAGTTCGCGCATGGTGGTCAGATGACCTTCTGCCGGCAGACCCGTGGCGTTCTTGAAAGTGGATTTCGGCAATCCAAGTTCGCGCGCGCGTCTGGTCATGTCATCGGCGAAACCGTCTTCGGTGCCTCCGATGGCTTGTGCAATTGCAATCGCAGCGTCGTTGCCGGAGTGGATCACGACTCCCTTGATCAGATTCTCCAACGAAACTTTCGAACCCACTTCGGCGTACAT
>JABDRA010000219.1 GCA_013041995.1 Anderseniella sp.
GCCGGCTTGATCAGGCAGGCTGCCCGCAGGTATTGCGGACCGACCTGACCAGACCGGAGGTAGGCCTGTCCGTCGTCCGGATTGTTATTCCCGGTCTGGAGGCACCCCACGATGACTATGGATATCTGCCGGGGCCAAGGGCGAACCGCGCAGTGAGGCCTCAGTCATGAAGCCAATCGTATTTGTAGGTCCGACCCTGACGAACGCTGAGGTAACCGGCGTCCTCGACGCGGACTGCCGCCCGCCGGTATCGCAAGGGGATATCTACCGCGCTACGCGCAGTGGACCTGATATGATCGGCATCATTGACGGTTATTTTGATGGAGTACCGTCTGTCTGGCATAAGGAGATCCAGTGGGCGATGACGCAAGGCATACAGGTATTTGGCAGTGCCAGCATGGGCGCGCTCCGCGCAGCCGAACTCCATCAATTCGGCATGCAGGGCGTCGGCCGGATTTTTGAGGGTTATCGCTCCGGCAGACTGGAAGATGATGATGAGGTTGCCATTATCCATGCACCCGCTGCTATGGGGTTTAAAGCGCTCAGTGTTCCCATGGTGTCGGTGCGCGCGACGTTGCAAAGCGCCGTTGCCGAGGAAATCCTGCCGCAAGCGGTTTCAGCGCAAATCTGCAAACACGCCAAGGCACTGCACTATGCCGACCGGGAGTGGGACCGGATCCTTGCTGATGCTTCCAGCAGTTCTGCCGCCTTGCCGGAGTTGACGTTTTTCAAGGACTGGTTGCCTGAAAATTTTGTTGATGCCAAGCGCGAAGACGCGCTGGAGATGCTGGCCGCCATGAAGAAGAGCCTCGCCGAAGACATTCCTGCTTCCACGCCGGCAGAAGGATTTGAATGGACCGATGTATGGAACGACCTCGTGCAAAGTGAAGGTGCGGGCGAACCGGACGCGCCGGCGAGGGGGGTGCTGGACGAGTTACGGCTCGCAGGCGCTCAGTTTGAGGTTTTCCGGCAACGGGCCGCCACTCGTCATTTTGCAGTATCGCAAGCCCGGCGTCAGGGCATATCGGCTGATCAGGCGGTACTACGTGATGAAATGAATATTCACCGCACAAATAGCGGGCTTCTTCGCAGAAAACAGCTCATCCAGTGGCTCATCGAAAACGATCTGAGTGAGGCAGCTTATGAACATTTCCTGGGCGAGGGCTGGCTGGCCAAGACGGCGGTTCAACTGTCATCGCGGCAGCTTGACGGGCATATTTTAGCCGAGCTCAAGGTGTCGGACAGATATCAGGCGTTGAAACAGCGCGCGGAGGCAAAACGGCAGATATTGCCCGGTGGAAGCCAGGCCGCAGGCCGTTCTGCAACTGACGGCATCAGTGACCTGAAACTGCTGGACTGGTATTTTGAACATTGTCTCGACCTGCCGGTGCCGGAAGACGTGGACGCATATGCGCGGTCCATTGGTCTGGCATCGCGAAGCGAACTGTGTCGCCTCTTGCACTGTGAACGCGAATATCTCAGCATGACTGACGACAGGGATTTGTATGACCTTGAGGACGATTGATGGCCGATCATGAACATGATGGCGAAGAACCGCCGGGAACGCGATTCCTGCTGTATCCCCAGGCTCCGTTCCTTGATCCGTCCCAGGCCCCTGAACTTATTGAGGTTTCATCACCACAAGGCAGCGTGGGGCCGGGACCCTCGAACGATCGCATGTACACCGTTGCGCCGATCGGAAAGCCTGTCTCATATGGTCAGCATCAAAACCGGCGTGGCGAAACTTTCATGTTCCTGCCGCCATGGCAGGGTGAGACGCATGAGCCGGCGTATCCGGATGAACAAGGCAATTTCGATTATATTGACCCGTCCGATCCGGCATTCGAGGCGGCCCACCTGTTTGCCTCGGCGCACTTCACCATGGATGTATGGGAAGGATATTTCGGCCGCCCGATCCCGTGGCATTTCAGGAACGACTACGACCGCCTGGAACTCACCATGTTGCCGACACTCGACAATGCCCTGATCGGCTGGGGATTCCTGGAGACAGGCGGCACGACAAAATATGGCGGCGAATACCGTGCCTACAGCATGAATTTTGACGTGGTCGCCCATGAGATCGGTCACGCCATCATTTATAATGAAGTTGGCATCCCTTCGCCTGAAAAGGCGAGTGGTGAATACTACGGGTTTCATGAATCCGCCGCAGATCTGGTGGCCCTGATCTCAGTACTTCACTTTGGATCCGTGGTTGAAGACGTACTCAACAACACTCACGGAAACCTGTATGCTTTCAACAAGCTCAATCGTTTCGCGGAGCTTTCGCACAACGAACAGATCAGGCTGGCCGCCAATACCGATGTCCTGTCGCAGTTTGTAAATGGCTGGTCGGACGAACATCTGCTTGCCCAACCCCTGACCGGTGCAATGTTTGATATCCTGATTGATGTGTACCATGAGCGCTTGTTGTTGCGCGGGCTGATCTCACCGGAAATGGAAGACTTGTCGGACCGCCTGGAAACCAGTCCGGTCTATGGGGACCGTATGCAGTCGCTGTTCGATGAGCGATACAATGAAGACCCGGAAGGCTTCCGCGTGGCGTTGCTTGAAGCCCGCGATTATCTGGGCTCCTATCTCGCTGATGCGTGGCAACTGCTGGATCCCGATTATCTGAGCTACTACGGCGTTGGTCAGGCTCTGGAAGAGGTGGACCGGCAGATCACCGGTGGCGAGTTCCTGCCGATTATCAGGGGGAATTTTCTCACACGCGAAATCGGGCTTTATACGCCGGGCCCCAAAATTGAGAAAAAAGGTGTTGAAAGTCACAGTGCGTCGGTCCGAACGATGGTACCAATGCGTGAGTAGAGAGTCTGCAATCTGACGTGTAGGTAAAGCATTTGCTTTTGCACCAAAGACTGCCATAGTTCGATCCGATCCTGGATCGCACCAAGCTGCGGAGTTGACGTCCCAACTGATGATTTTTTCATCACCAAAAAGAGGAACCCCATTATGCCTGAATCACTTCTGAGTTTCTCTGCAATCCTGCTTTTTGGTCGCAAACTAGATGATCTGTCCATCGCGCGTGAAGTGGAGGAAGCTGTAGTTTTCACTAAAAAGCCACTTCCGGCCGCATCTGCGAACGTTGAGATTCGAAAAGTAAAAGTGGCCGAAGACGATAAGGTGTTGGTCAGGGATAAATCAGCAACCACGGGAAACGGTTTGTATCAACTTCAGAAAACCGGAGCTAATGCTTACAGTTGGAAGCAACCAATCGCCGAAGGTGCCGAAAAGAAGGTGGAAATTCCGACTGCCAAGCGTGTTCGCAATAGAAATTGGCTGGTTAGAAGGGTGGAAGCCAATCAATCGGCGGTTACCCGCACTGGACGGGGGAATAATCAATTTCTGGGTCAGCAATTAGATGAAAAAGCCGGCTTTGCCCGGATTTACGGATTCAGTTACGAAGGCGACTATTTTGATCTTCCCAGCCCGACGTTGTTTCTCGTCCATGGTGACGGAGAACTTGCGTCACAAAAAGGCAAGGATCAGAG
>JABDRA010000224.1 GCA_013041995.1 Anderseniella sp.
GTAATAGCACTGGTTCACACCGGATACGGCGACCGCGATCATCTCACGTTCCAGCTTGGAAAGATTTGAGTCACCCAGCATGAGGTCATTGTACAGATCAGCAAATGCCTGCAGCTTGACGGATGAAAATGCATACGCTTTCAGGACATTTGGTACGAAGCCCAGCTTCTCGGTGCACTTGTCGAAATAGGCCTGCTGGCGCTCTGTCAGTTGATCAACCTGATCGATCGTCAAGGCTGTGGCGGGCTTGCCGGAAGTCGTCATGGTGTTGTCTCCGCTCGAGATTAAGGGGGGATAATATAGATGTTTTCAATGCATGGCCATTGTTGGAAAGCTGTCCTATGCTGAATTATTGGGCAGTTGCAAAAAGGGTGGAACGTCGTGGTAGAAAAATCCAGAACCGGCTCCGGACAGAAACGTGCAACAAAAAAGAAAGCCGGGAGTTTATTGGAAAAAACACTACGTAAACACCTGTTCCGCGAGGCCGCCGAGGAAGACATTGCCGGGCTGACGAACGCGGATATCGACCTGCTGGTTGAAAAAGCCGGAGAGTTTCTGGACGTCAAGGCTCCGGGCCGCGTCAAGATCCGGA
The DNA here is from genome assembly GCA_013041995.1 of Anderseniella sp. GTDB lineage: Bacteria > Pseudomonadota > Alphaproteobacteria > Rhizobiales > Aestuariivirgaceae > Anderseniella. Next base: position 593 of record JABDRA010000224.1, read on the forward strand.
TTTCCGATACAGGGGTCAGTAACGGCACACTGGCTCAGCGCTGCATTCTGGAAATCCTGAATGACGACATGCCGTTTCTGGTTGACTCGATCATCAACGCCCTGTCGAGAAAAGGTCACACCGTCCAGACGGTGCTGCATCCGGTGTTTGCCAGCGAGCGTGACAGCAAGGGCAAGCTGAAAACCCTGGACAACTCGAAAAAGCAGACCGGAGATTTCCTGCGCGAAAGCTACCTGCACATCCATCTCGAAGCCGTGAACTCCAGGCGGGAACAGGACGAGCTGGTTGGCGAGCTCAAAGACATCCTGGATGAAATACGGGCAGCGGTGGTTGACTGGCAACCCATGCAGCACGTCATCCAGGGCAGAATAGAAAACCTAAGGACGAAAGCCTCGCCGCTGCCAACGGCCATCGTCAGCGAAACCATCGATTTCCTGAGTTGGCTTTTGAACAACAAATTCACTTTCCTCGGCATGTGTCACTACAAGCTGGGGAAAAAGGGTGGCAAGAAACAGATGCTTGTCGACGAGAAGTCAGCGCTGGGTGTGTTGCGGCTGCAACGGGGCCAGGTCATCCAGAATGCGGCGAAACGCGATCTTGCAAACTACAAGTCCGGCTATGCCATCGTGGTGGAAAAATCCGACCTTGTGTCACGCGTCCACAGGTCTGCCGTCATGGACTATGTGGGGCTGTATGATTTTGACCAGGCGGGAAATGTCATAGGTGAACTGCGCGTGGTCGGTCTGTTTGCCTCGACCGCCTATACCGAAGCCGCCAGCGGCATTCCGCTGTTGCGGCGGCGCATAGAGGCAGTGATGGCACTCAGCGGATTTACGCCGAGCGGACATTCCGGCAAGGGTCTCCTGAACATTCTTGAAACCATGTCACGCGATGACCTGTTCCAGATCGAGTCTGAACAGTTGGCGCCGCTTGCAATGGGCATGTGGCGGTTGCACGAGCGGCCGCGCACGCGCCTATTCGTGCGGCTGGACCGGTTTGAGAGATATGCAATTGCGTTTGTGTTCTTTCCGCGCGACGGGTTCTCGTCCGATCTCAGGGAGAAGGCCGGCGCCATCCTGGAAAAACACTACCAGGGCAAGACACTGGAGTTCATGCCCAATTTTGGCGAAGGAACGCTGGTTCGGGTGCGGTTTATCATTTCGTTGGGCGTGTCGGCGAAGAATCTGCCTGATCCGGAGCTGGTTGAAAAAGAAATTGTGCAGGCGACACGCAGTTGGGGTGACGAACTTTCAGATGCGTTGATGGCAGACACTGGCGGGTCGGCAGGCCGCTCGCTGGCAAGACGCTACGCCAGGGCATTTCCATCAGCATATCGTGAGGCAACCGATATCACGGTGGCGCAACACGATATTGCGATCATGGAAGCCCTGGATGCGGATAACTGTACAGCCGCCGAGTTTGCTCCACCGGTCGGACATCACGGTGCGGTGTGGTTGAAACTGTTCAATCTCGCATCACCGGTACCCCTGTCGGCCCGGCTGCCTTTGCTCGAAGACATGGGGCTCAGGGCGCTGGATGAAAATACCTATATCGTTCATCCGTCCGGAAAACCGGAAACAGGACACACACCTGACGACGTCTATATTCACGAAGTTGCCCTCAACCGGGACAACGACACCCCGGTCGATGAACAAAGCTATCAGCAACTGCAGGACTGTTTTCTGGCAGTGTGGACAGCCAAGGCCGACAGCGACCGGCTGAACGGGCTGGTGCTGTCTGCATCGCTGAGCTGGCAGGAAGTAACGGTGTTGAGAGTTTGTGCACGCTATCTGCGCCAGACCGGTTTCTCGTACCTGCTTTCGACCATAGCCGGCACACTGGTTCGGTATGGTGATGTGACACGATTGCTGGTGGACCTGTTCAAGACAAGGTTTCAACCGGACTATCCCAAGGCCGTTACGCTGGCAGAGCGTGAGAAACTGCAGGACAAGCTGCTGCAGACCATAGAGGAACATCTGGCGAACGTTCCCAGTCTCGATGATGACCGGATCATCCGCCACATGGTGGGTGTCATTACAGCCACGCAGCGGACCAACTTCTTCAATCTTGAGAACCTGCAGGACGGTCTTCCAATTGCTCTGGCAATGAAGATACGCAGCAAGGATGTGCCCGGCATTCCGGCACCGGTCCCGTTTGCAGAGATTTTTGTCCACTCCACCCTGGTTGAGGGCGTACACCTGCGTGGCGGCAAGATCGCGCGTGGCGGACTGCGCTGGTCCGACAGGGTGGAAGATTTCCGTACCGAAGTGCTGGGCCTGGCGAAAGCCCAGAATGTCAAGAACGCGGTCATTGTGCCGGTCGGTGCCAAGGGCGGCTTTATTCCGAGGCAACTGCCGGCAGGCGGCAGCCGTGATGAAGTTTATCAGGCAGGAACGCTGGCGTATCAGTCATTTATCTCAAGCCTTCTGTCCCTGACCGACAACACCCAGGGTGGCAAGATAATTCCGCCGCCGAACATGGTGCGCCAGGATGGCGATGACCCGTATCTGGTGGTCGCCGCCGACAAGGGAACAGCAGCGTTTTCAGATGTTGCCAACGCGATTTCTTCGGAAGCGGGGTTCTGGCTTGATGATGCTTTTGCGTCCGGTGGATCGGCAGGCTATGACCACAAGAAAATGGGCATTACCGCACGCGGTGGCTGGGAGGCCGTCAAACGCCACTTCAGGGAACTGGACCGTGACATACAGACCACGCCGTTCACCGCTGTCGGTGTTGGTGACATGTCGGGCGATGTGTTCGGTAATGGCATGTTACTGTCGGAACAGACCAAACTGCTGGCTGCATTTGATCACCGGGATATTTTCATCGACCCGGATCCCGATGTTGCGACAAGCTTTGCGGAACGCAGGCGATTGTTCGAACTGCCGCGGTCGAGCTGGCAGGATTACGAGCGCAAACTGATCAGCAAGGGCGGCGGTGTTTTCTCCCGGTCTGAAAAGCAGATCAGCCTGTCGCCTGAAATCATGGCAGTGACCGGTTTGAGCAATTCCAAGGTAACGCCCAATGAACTGATGCGGGCCATCATCACATGTGATGCCGACCTTCTATGGTTCGGTGGCATTGGCACCTATGTTCGCGGTCGCAACGAAAGCGATGCGGACGCCGGTGACAAGGCCAATGACGCTATCCGTGTTGCGGCCCGGGAACTCAAAGTCAAGGCAGTGGGTGAAGGCGCCAATCTTGGCATGACCCAGCTGGCACGGATCGAGTTTGCGCTTAATGGCGGTCGCATCAATACCGATGCCATCGACAACTCGGCCGGTGTCAATTCTTCAGACGTCGAGGTCAATCTCAAGATTGCGCTTGGTGAAGCTGAGGCTGCCGGCAAGCTCAAGCGGCCTGCGCGCAACAAACTGCTGGCTGCATTTGATCACCGGGATATTTTCATCGACCCGG
>JABDRA010000235.1 GCA_013041995.1 Anderseniella sp.
CTTCCGGGTTAAGCAGCTCAAGCAGCTGCTGTTGCTGTTCATTGTTCAGCAACAGCAACATGCGGGCCGTGTCACTGGCGTTCAGGGCATCGAGCTTTTTCTCGATTTTGGCTACGTTTCGTGTCGCCACAAGCTCCGCGATCTCATCGAACGCAGCATTTTCGGCTTCTGCACGGATCGCTTGAGCCATCTCGTCACCTCCTCTGGATAACAAACGGGCCGGAGCGACAGATTAGTTCTTGGGGATCGGGCTTGCTCCGTTGGTCGAACCATACAACACGCATGGGCCTGCCGCGAAAACGGGGCTCACGGGCACTGCACACCAGTTTGGTTGATGCAGCGCTCGTTCCCTTTGCAGAGTGTACGGTGGAGTCAGAATTTTGAGGCGGGTCCGGGCGTCACATGTCGTGCAACCGTTCAGAACCCCCTTTAACTCCGACTCCCCCCTTAATCCCTGACTATTGAGCAAAGCGGATTTTCTCTACCCGTTCTGCTTTCACTCGACAGCTTCCAATGTCATCGAGCCAACACCAAGAGCGAGGTTCAGGCCAGTCTGTACCGACGCGCTGAACGGCTGCAGCGAGAATGTGCGGTCAGAGCCGCCGACCAGGCCATTGGCACCAACACCTGCGCCAGCCGTCGCTTCTCCCGATACGCCGACATAAGTTCCGGCAAGCCCGCCTGCGCGTGGCCGGCCAACTGGCGCAAACACCACCCACTTCACGTAGCTCTTGCCGGTTATGCCGACATCCAGGCCGAATTTCTTGACGTTGCCGGTGTAAAAGTCTGTTCGACCGCTTACAGAGGCAAATTCGCAATCCATCTGCTTGCTCGAGAAGACCAGCAAACCTACGCCGCCGTCAACGACGCACGTCAGTACGCCGGCATTTACGCCGCCAGTTTCGGCCTGCAGGGCTGAACCTGGCACCAATACTGCTGCCGAAAGTGAAAGGCCAAGCAGGACGCGTTTCATTTTGTTTACGATATTCATGAGCATGTTTCCTTCCCAAATATACCGATCAGAATGCACTCATCCCGAACCAAAACAGTCCCTCTCTTCAGGATAACGGCGATCAGTCAAACCGTAGCGGCCATATTATAGTTCATTTAAAATTCGACAAACGCATAATACTCACTATTGAAGTGATATTTTCTCATGTGTCAGTGCCTCCACACCAACACCGGCGACCGCTTTCTGCCGCTTCAATTGCGCTTCACGCCGGGCAATATAGACCGTCGACATAAAAATGACCCCTGCCCCGACCCAGGTCCAGATGTCGATCAGTTCGCCCAATGCAAGATATCCGAACAGCACTGCGAAGGGCAGCCGCGCAAAATCAAACCCGACAACGATGGAAGCCTCGGTCGCGGCAAAAGCCCGGACCAGAGTCACATGACCCAGGGTCGCTATAAGGCCCATCACAAACAGCAGCAGCCATTGCTGATATGTCAGACTGTCCCACACGAACACCGCAGCAACGCTGGTCATCGGGACCAGAAGCGTGGTCGATATAAAGACAATCTTGTCGGGGTCGTCTCTTGCCGTCATGTGTTTCAGGATGATCGAAGTTACCCCCATGGCGAAGGCCGACACAATCGCCAGCAATGCGCCGGCGCCCAGACTTTCGAAACCCGGCCGCAAAATGATCAGCACCCCGGCAAAGCCGATCAGGGTGGCAATCCAGCGTCTGACCCTGACCACCTCGCTTAAAAACAGGGCCGCACCGATGGTTGCAAAAATCGGCGTCAGAAAACTGATCGCGGTGACTTCGCCGACCGGCAGCAGGGCAAGGGCTGAAAACCAGGTGGTCATGGCAATGGTCGCACTGATCACACGCCAGATATAGATTTTCGGCTGACCCGTGCGAAACAGTTCCGTCCCGCGAAACGCAAGCAGTGGCAGCATTGTAGCGAATGCAAACAATACCCTCAGGAAAACCACCTGGAACGGGTGTACGTCCACGCTGGTCAGGTAACGGCCAATCGCTGCTACGCCTGCAAGCAACGCACATGAAACCAGCATCCAGAGCGCACCGGCAACAGGATCATTACGGATGCCGGGCACCGCCTTTGTCGTCTGTGGATCAGACAAGCAGGTCATCTTTCGGGATAGACGCCCGGAGACGCCGCTGGAACAAAGGCGTCAGCATTACGCCAATCAGCAAACCACGCAAGACCGGAATTTCAGCATTGCGTAAAGAGACGACACTCTCAAATTTTCCACTCTGTGGGCTTGCGCTGGTTGAATGAACTGTGGACACTCGACAGTTCACGGCTTGAGAATGAGGGCTCAGGGCAACGTCAACCTAGTGAACTGTGGACCAGGAGTACCTATGAAATTACCAAAATCGATGTTTGCCTTAGGGGTTGCAGCATTATCACTCGCCATCACCCAGAATGCCGAAGCCGGCAAGTCTGATGACACCCTCAACTGGGCCTCAAGCCGCGAAGTGGCCGTTGTGGATCCTTACTACAACAATACCCGTATGCTGGTCATCATGGGACAGATGGGCTGGGACGGCCTGGTGTTCCGGGACATCGAGAGCGGTGAGTTCAAGCCGTTGCTGGCCAAGAGCTGGAAATGGAACGGCGACAAAGCCATTGAATTCGAACTTCGTGACGACGTGAAGTTCCACGACGGAACCGATTTTGACGCTGATGACGTTGTCTACACACTCAATCACGTCTCCAATCAGGACAATGGCGTTCTGACCTACCGCAATGTGAGCTGGATCGAGAATGCTGAAAAGCTCGGACCGCACTCGGTCCGGATCAACCTGAAAAAACCGTTCCCGCCTGCCTTCGCCTACCTGGCGAATGCAGTCAACATGATGCCGTCGGGTCATTACGACAATGTGCCGAAAAAAGCTGACGGCAAGCCCGACTATGCCGCGGCAAAACCGATCGGCACAGGCCCCTACAAGGTAAGCGACATCAAGGCCGGCGAATATGTGTTGATGGAAAAGAACGACGCCTATTTCGCCGACAGCCCGAAAGGCTCACCACAGATCGGCAAGATCCGGTTCCGTACCATCAAGGAAATGAACACGGCAATTGCCGAACTGCTCACCGGCGGTCTTGACTGGATCTGGGATGTGCCCAAGGAACAGGCAGAACGCATGGGTGAAAGCCCCGCGATCACGGTGGAAAACGCCAAGACATTCCGGGTGTCCTACCTTGCCTTTGATGTTCTCGGTCAGTCCGGCCAGGAGTTCTTCAAGGACAAGCGTGTGCGCCAGGCAGTCTCTCACGCGATCAACCGTGAAGCGATCACCAAGAACCTGGTGGGCCCGGCATCGGTTGTCATTCCGTCAGCCTGTCATCCGGATCAGTTCGGCTGTGCCCAGGATGTTCCGACCTATAGTTATGACCCCGAAAAGGCCAAGGCCCTGTTGAAGGAAGCCGGTTTTGAGAACGGCTTTGAGTTCGACCTGTATGCCTACCGCGAGCGTGAATTCACCGAAGCGGTTATCGGCGACCTTGCCAATGTGGGCATCAAGGCGAAACTGAACTTCATGCAGTATCGCGCCTTGCGTGATGTGGTGCGCAAGGGCAATACGCCGATCAATCACATGACCTGGGGGTCCTATTCGATCCCTGACGTGTCGGCGATCGTCAGCAACTTCTTCAAGCACGGCCCGGACGATCTCGCCAAGGACGACAAGGTGAAGGAATATCTGGACGTTGCAGACAACTCGATCGACCCGGCCGAACGCACGGAAATGTACAAGAAGGCGTTTACGCGCATCGCTGAAGAGACTTATTGGGTGCCGATGTTCACCTACGCCAAATACTATGCCTGGTCCAAGGATCTCGATTTCTCGCCGACACCTGACGAGATTCCGCGCTTTTACACGACCAAATGGAAGTGATCTTTTCGGTTGAAAGTGTAGTCTAGACGAATTTATGCCCGGTCTGTGTTGTGGAGGTCTCCGTGAGATCGACATAAACATCAAAGCCAGACCGGGCGAACCTTCAAGGTAGAGATGCTCTATTACACATTGAAGCGGCTCGGTGTGGCGGTTCTGGTTGCCATTACAGTGTCCGTCTTGTCCTTTTCGATGATTTACCTGTCCGGTGATCCGGCAGTGGCGCTGGCCGGCGAAGGCGCCAGCAATGAAGACATTGAAAATGTGCGCCGTGTCTATGGCTTCGACCGGCCGATAATCCTGCAGTACGGCAGTTGGCTGGTGCAGGCACTGCAGGGCAATCTCGGCCATTCCAACTATCTGAAAGCGCCGGTCGCCAGCGTGATTTTCGAGCGCCTGCCGACAACCATGCTGCTGGGTGCCTGTTCACTGGCCTTTGCCCTGCTGCTGGCGATCCCTCTTGGCGTGATCGCAGCCATCAAACCCAATTCCATCCTTGACCGCATCGCGCTCAGCATCGCCGTTGTCGGCCAGGCCATGCCGAGTTTCTGGTTTGCGCTGACCTTGATCCTGTGGTTGGGCATCACCTGGAGGCTGCTGCCCATTACCGGCACTGCAAGCTGGAAAAACTTCATCATGCCGTCAATGGCGCTGGGCTACTATCTCACCCCGGCCGTGATGCGCCTGACCCGTGCCG